>JBFJNB010000046.1:0-10167 GCA_041633655.1 Lysobacterales bacterium
CACTTTTCGCCCGAGGAGGGCTGATCGCCGTGGAGATAAAGCTCGATAAGGAAGCGCGTCGCTGGCAAGCAGCGGCGCGCGAGTTCGCCGAAAGCGAGTTGATCCCGTGCGAGGTGGAGGCGGAACTGAACGCCGGGGCGCTGCCGCCGGAGACCACCTCGCGCCACAAGCGGATCGCGCTGGAGCTCGGTTTCAGCACGATGGACGTGCCTCGCGAGCACGGGGGCCTGGGGCTGCGCAGCGTGGACCAGGTCGCGGTCTGGGAGCAGCTCGGCCGGGTCACCAACGCATTGTGCTGGTGCTTCGCCGAGCCCCAGACGTGGATGTTCGAGGCCTGCTCGGCCGACCAGCTCGAGCGCTGGATCCGGCCGCTGATCGACGGCTCGCGCCGCGAGTGCTTCGCGATCACCGAGGAGGGCTCGGGCTCGGAATTGAAGCTGACCACGACCGCGGCGCGCACCGCCGACGGCTATACCATCAGCGGCGAAAAGTGGTACGTGACCAGCGCCAACCACGCCGACTATTTCATCGTGCAGGCGGCGCTCGCCGACGGCGAGCACGCCGGCGAGCACGCGTTGTTCTTCGTCGACTCGGACACCCCAGGGATCGAGCTGGTGCGTACGCCGGCGTTCAGCCACACGTTCGATCACCACCACCCGATCTATCGGTTCAACGAGGTGTCGGTCCCGGCCGCGAACCGGGTCGGCGCCGAGGGTGACGGGATGGGCTTCTCGCACCGCTGGTTCCGGCGCGAGCGGCTGATGATCGCGGCGCGCTGCTGCGGTGCCGCGGCGCGGCTGATCGAGGAGGCGACCGCGTTCGCGAAGACCCGCCCGGCCGGCGGCGGGATGCTGATCGAACGGCAGATGATCCAGGCGATGCTGGCCGACAGCGTGACCGAGTGGTGGGCCGCGCGGCTGATGACGTACGAGGCGGCCGAGGCGCACGACCGCGGCGAGCCGGTCAAGGCGCTGCACACCCGCTGCTCGGTCGCGAAACTGTACGCCTCGGAGGCCGCCAACCGGATCGCCGACCGAGCGGTGCAGATATTTGGCGGACGCGGCTACATGCGGGAGAATGCGGCCGAGCGCTTCAGCCGGGAGCTTCGAGTGGACCGGATCTGGGAAGGCACCAGCGAAATCCAGCGCCTGATCATCGCCCGCGGGCTGGCCAAGCGCGGACTCGAGGAGATGTAGCGCTTGCGCTGGCTGATTCTGCTGCTGCCGCTCGCCGCCGGCGCGGCCGAGGAGCCGGTCCTGAACGTGTTCAACTGGGCCGACTACATCGCCCCGACCACCTTGTCCGACTTCGAGGCCGAGTTCGGGATCGAGGTCAACTACGACCAGTACGACTCCACCGAGGCCGCCGAGGCCAAGCTGCTGGCGGGCAAGACCGGCTACGACGTGGTCGTGCACAGCGCGCGCTACTCGGCGCGCCTGATCCCGATCGGCGTCTACCGGCCGCTGGACCGCTCGCGCCTGCCGCTGTGGGGCAACCAGGACCCGTGGGTGCTCGAGATGCTGGCCGCTTACGATCCGGGCAACCTCCACGGGATTCCCTACATGTGGGGCAGCACCGGGTACGCCTACAACGTGGAGATGGTCCGGAAGCGGCTGCCCGATGCACCGCTGGGAAGCGCGCGGATGCTGTTCGACCCGGAGATCGTTGCGCGGCTGGCCGACTGCGGGGTCACCTTCCTGGACGAGCCCACCGACGTGATTCCGATCGCGCTTTTGTACCTGGGACACGACGCGAACAGCGTCGCGCCCGAGCACCTGGCCGAGGTGGAGGCGTTGCTCAAGGCGGTGCGCCCGTACGTGCGCTACTTCAGCTCGACCAAGATGATCAACGACCTGCCCAACCTCGAGGTGTGCCTGGCGATGAGCTGGTCGGGCGACTACGCGACCGCGATGGCGCGCGCGGCCGAGGTCGGGGCCGACGTGCCGCTGGCCTACGCGACGCCCGCCGAGGGCACCGTGCTGTGGTTCGACGGGGCGTTCATCCCGGCCGACGCGCCACACCCGGACAACGCGCACCTGTTTCTCAACTACCTGCTTCGGCCCGAGGTCATCGCCGCGATCAGCCGCGCGACCCACTACGCCAACGCCAACGTGGCCGCACTCGAACTGGTGGGCGAGCTGGCCGCCGACGAGGCGGTGTATCCGTCCGAGGCGGCGCGGCGCGGGATGGGAGTCGGATTCATTTTCGACCCGAAAACCGAGCGCCGCCGCACCCGCGTGTGGTCGCGGGTCAAGACCGGGCTCTGAGGTGGCCCCGGAAAACGCAACCGCGCCGACGCGGCCGCTGGTCGAAATCCGGGACTTAAGCAAGCGCTTCGGCGAGATCGCCGCGGTCGACCGGGTGGACCTCGAGGTCTATCCCGGCGAGCTGTTCGCGATCCTCGGCGGCTCCGGGAGCGGCAAGACCACCTTGCTCAGGCTTCTGGCCGGGTTCGAGACCCCCAGCGCCGGGCGCATCGTGATCGACGGCGCCGACATGACCGCGGTGCCGCCGTACCGCCGGCCGGTCAACATGATGTTCCAGTCCTACGCGCTGTTTCCGCACATGACGGTGGCCGAAAACGTCGCCTACGGACTGAAGAAGGAGCGCCTGGCCCGGGCCGAGATCGAGGAGCGGGTCGGGAAAATGCTGAAGCTGGTGCGCCTGAGCGAGCTGGCCGGGCGCAAGCCGGCCAAGCTCTCCGGCGGCGAGAGCCAGCGGGTGGCGCTGGCGCGCGCCCTGGTCAAGCGCCCCAAGCTGCTGCTGCTGGACGAGCCGCTGGCGGCGCTGGACAAGAAACTGCGCGAGCACACCCAGTTCGAGCTGATGAACCTGCAGTACGAGCTGGGGATCACGTTCATCGTCGTCACCCATGACCAGGACGAGGCGATGACCCTGTCGAACCGGATCGCGGTGATGAACGCGGGACGCTTCGAGCAGATCGGCACCCCGGGCGAGGTCTACGAGTATCCGGCGAATCGCTTCGTCGCCGATTTCGTCGGCAACATCAATCTGCTGGAAGTGAAGGTGCTGGAAGTCGGGTCAGGGCGGGTCCGAGTGCACTGCGAAGCCGCCGGCACGGCCCTGACGGTGCGCGGGGATGCGCCCCCGGCGGGCCCGCGCCACTGGCTCGCGATCCGGCCGGAGAAGATTTTCATCGGCAAAAAGCGCCCGGCCGACGAGGGGCGCGCGGTGCTGGCCGGGACCGTGCTCGACCTGGGTTACTTCGGCAACCGCTCGCTGTATCGGGTGCGGCTCGAGAGCGGCGCGGTGATCTCGGTCAGCGCGACCAACCGCCAGCGCCGCGCACAGCACATGATGGAATGGGACGACGAGGTGTACCTGTCGTGGGACGAGGACAGCGCGCTGGTGCTCAGCGAATGAACCGCGACACGCCAGCCCCGGTTTCGGGCGACGGCCGCCGCCGATGGCTGCGGCGCGCCCTGGCGCTACCGTACCTGTGGCTGCTGGTGTTCTTCCTGGCGCCGTTCGCGATCGTGCTCAAAATCAGCCTGGCCGACCCGGTCGTCGGGCTGCCGCCGTACACCGCGCTCATTGAGTGGACCGAGAGCGGACTGGCGCAGATCGACGCCACGCTGGACAACTACCTGTTCCTGTTTCAGGACCGCTTCTACGGGATCATCTACTTGAGCTCGGTACGCACCGCGCTGATCGGCACGCTGCTGTGCCTGCTGATCGGCTACCCGATGGCCTACTTCATCGCGCGCCAGCGCCCAGGGGTGCGTTTCCTGCTGCTGCTGGCCGTGATCGTGCCGTTCTGGATCTCGTTTCTGCTCCGGGTCTATGCCTGGATCGGGCTTTTGAACAGCCGCGGGATCATCAACGAGGCGCTGCTGGCGCTGGGCCTGATCGACGCGCCGCTCAGGCTGCTGTACAACGACTTCGCGGTTTATATCGGCATCGTGTATTCCTATTTGCCGTTCATGGTCCTGCCGCTGTACGCGAATCTGGAGCGGATGGACCTGGACCTCGACGACGCGGCCGCCGACCTTGGCGCGCGGCGCTGGCAGGTGTTCGTCGACGTGACCGTGCCGCTGTCGCTGCCGGGGATCGTCGCCGGTTGCCTGCTGGTGTTCATCCCGGCGATCGGCGAGTTCATCATCCCGGCGCTGCTGGGCGGCTCCGACACCCTGATGATCGGGCGCGTACTGTGGGACGAGTTCTTCATCAACCGCGACTGGCCGGTGGCCTCGGCGGTGTCGGTGGTGCTGCTGGCGATCCTGGTGCTGCCGATGATGTGGTTTCAGCGGATGCAGGCGCGCCAAGCCGAGGGCGGTCAATGACTCCCGCCCGCTCTCGCCGCTCGATCGGGCTGCTCACGGTGGTCGCGTTCGGGTACGCGTTTCTGTACGTGCCGATCGCCTCGGTGATCGTGTATTCGTTCAACGATTCGCGCCTGGTGACCCTTTGGGGCGGGTTTTCGCTGCGCTGGTACCGGGCGCTGTTCGAAAGCCAGGAGGTGCTGTCGGCGGTGCTTCTGAGCGTGCAGATCGCCGCCGTCAGCGCCACCGTGGCGACCGCGTTCGGGACCATCGTCGGGCTCGCGCTGAACCGGATGACGCGCTTCAGGGGCCGGCTGCTCCTGACCGGGATGATCACCTCGCCGCTGGTGATGCCGGAAATCATCACCGGGATTTCGCTGCTGTTCCTGTTCATCTCGATGGGCGAGTGGCTTGGCTGGCCGCAGAGCCGAGGCGCGGCGACGATCACGATCGCCCACATCACGTTTTCGATGGCCTACGTCGCGGTGGTCGTGCGCGGGCGGCTGGCCAACCTGGACGAGTCGCTGGAAGAGGCCGCGATGGACCTGGGCGGGCGCCCCTTGAGCGTTTTTTTCGACGTCACCCTGCCGATGATCGCCCCGGCGATGGTCGCCGGCTGGCTGCTCGCGTTCACGCTGTCGCTGGACGACGTGGTGATCGCGAGCTTCGTGTCCGGTCCCGGCTCGACCACGTTGCCGATGCTGATCTTCTCCAAGGTGCGCCTGGGGGTGACCCCGGACATCAACGCGCTGGCCACGGTGATCATCGTGCTGGTCTCCACCGGGGTGATCGCCGCCGGCCTGATCGCCCGGCGCCGCCAGCGCCGCGCGAAGGCGGGGTGATGCGGCGCGGCCGCCGGCCGTCGTACACTGTGTAACTGGACTGAAGGAGGACGGAACGAGTTTATGGAAGCAGCAGCTATCGGCAACTTGATCGCCGCGCAGCGACCCGGATTTTGCCTGGAGCAGGTGTTCTACCGCGATCCGGACATCTACGCGCGGGACCTGGAGCGGATTTTCCTCAACGCCTGGCTCTATGCCGGGCACGCGAGCCAGGTGCCCGAACCGGGCGATTATTTTCTGTTCGAGTTCGCGACCGAGTCGATCATCGTCACCCGCGACCGTGAGGGCGCCCTCCACGCGCTGGTCAACGTCTGCCGCCACCGCGGTTCGCGCGTATGCCTCACCGGCAAGGGTCGGGCCCGGCGCTTCACCTGCCCGTACCACGGCTGGACCTATGGGGCGGACGGAACCCTGCTGGCGGCGACTCAGATGCCCGAGGACTTCGACAAGGGCTCATACGGCCTGAAGAGGGTCAGCCTCAGGCTCTTTCACGGGCTGATCTTCGTCAACCTGGCTCCCGACCCGGTGCCGTTCGACACGATCGAAGCGGAAATGAGCGCCGGCTTGAGTCCGTACCGGCTCGACCGCGCCAAGGTGGCGCACGCGGCCGACTATCCGATCGCGGCCAACTGGAAGCTCGCGGTGGAGAACTACTGCGAATGCTACCACTGCCGCCCGGCGCATCCGGAGTATTCGCGCGCCCACGCGCTGGCGGCACCGCCGGCCCAGTGGCAGAAGGACCTCGAACGCGTGAAGGCCCGCGCGGCCGAGGTGGGCCTCAGCACCGATTTCGTCGACCACGCCTGGCTCGACGCCGACGCCTTCGGCACCGAGCGCCAGTTCTGGCGCTACCCGCTGCTGCACGGCCATCAGACCGGCAGCCGGGACGGCGAGCCGGTGGCGCCGCTGCTGGGCGAGCTGACCGGTTACGACGGCGGCGCGACCGACATCCAGATCGGCCCGGTGCTGTTCGGCCTGGCCTATTGCGACCACGTGGTGCTGTACCGATTCACGCCGGTCGCGATCGACCGATCGGTGTGCCAGGTGAGTTGGCTGGTCAACGAGGACGCGGTCGAGGGCAGGGACTATAGCGTCGAGGAGCTGACCTGGCTGTGGGACGTGACCACTCAGGCCGACAAAACCATCATCGAGAACAACCAGAAAGGGGTGAACTCGCGCTTCTTCGAGCCGGGCCCGCTTTCGAACATGGAGCGGTTCGAAAATCGCTTCGTGAGGTGGTACCTTGCGGCGGTGACGTGAGCGGGGAGATGCGATGACCACCGAACGTACCAACCGCCTGGGCGTGCCGGGCGTGGCTGGCCCGGGCGAAGACGAACGCGCGGCCGGCGCGAGCAGCGGGCTGGATCGCTGGCTGGCCGCGACCGTGGCACGGCGACTCGGGAGCGCGCCGATTGGAATTTCGCTGTGGGACGGCAGCGCATTCGGGAGCGACGATCGCGATGCGGTTCGGATCCGGCTCGCCGATCGCGGGGCATTGTGGGGACTGGCGCTGAACCCCGAGATGAACTTCGGGGATTTTTACTCGGCGGGCCGGCTAATGGTGGACGGCGACCTGGTGCGCCTGATCGACCTGGCCTACGGCAGCCTGGCCCGGCCCGGTCGGCGCTGGAACCTGGCCAGTTTAATTGCCCATCTGGCCTCGCGCGCGCCGAGTCTGTCCCGCGCCAAGCGCAACATCCACCACCACTACGACATCGGTAACGATTTCTACGCACTGTGGCTGGACCGCGAGGGACTCCAATATACCTGCGCGTACTACCCAAGCGCCGAGGCCACGCTGGAACAGGCCCAGGTCGCCAAGATGGACCACGTGTGCCGGAAACTGTGCCTGAAAGCAGACGAGCGGGTGGTCGAGACCGGCTGCGGCTGGGGCGGATTCGCGATCTTCATGGCCAAGCGCTACGGGACCAGAGTGCGCGCGTTCAACATCTCGAAGGAACAGATCGCCTACGCCACCGAGTGGGCCGCGCGCGAGGGGGTGGACGACAAAGTAGAGTTCGTGCTGGATGACTACCGCAATGCGACCGGCCGCTGCGACGTGTTCGTATCGATCGGGATGCTGGAGCACGCCGGGCGCCGCAACTACCCAACCCTGGGGCGCCTGATCGATCGCTGCCTGGAACCCAATGGCCGGGGTCTGATCCATTCGATCGGCCGCGACCGCAAGGCTCGGCTGAATCCATGGATCGCGCGCCGGATCTTCCCCGGCTCTTATCCGCCGACACTGCGAGAGATGATGGACATCTTCGAGCCCAACGGGCTGTCGGTGCTCGACGTGGAGAATCTCCGGCCCCATTACGCTCGCACGCTGCGCCACTGGCTGGAACGCTTCGAGCAAAACGCGGCCCGGGTGCGGGAAATGTACGACGCGTCGTTCGAGCGGGCCTGGCGGTTGTACCTGTCCGGATCGGTGGCCGCGTTCGACCACGGCACGCTGCAGCTGTTCCAGGTGCTGTTCGCGCGTTCGGGCAAAAACCCGCTCCCCGAAACCCGCGCGCACCAGTATTCCCGAACAGGATACTAGTGTCCTGTTTGGGCGCGACAACCAGCGCGAAGGCTTGCGCAAGCAGGAAGAGCACCTCGAGATCGCCAGGGAGCAGCTCGAGCGGGCCCGGGTTCAGATCACCGAATCGATCGATCTGCAGCGCGAGGCGGTCGCGAAAGCGCGCACCATTGGCCGCATCGCGCTGCCGGCCGTACTTTTCTGTATCGCGCTCATTACCTATCTGATCGTGCGGTATCTCTAGGGACGACAGGTAGCCTCAACCGCTGCGGCGCACTGAACAGGGCACGAGGAAGCTTCTCGGCGATACAGGAGTGGGATCAATGCTGTCAATGTTCCGCCGAAAGCCAAGAAACTGCGATGAGTCGCTTCGCGATCTTTCCTTCATGCTTTGGAAAGACGACGACACGCCCACGTTCAGCCGCGAATTGCTCGATCCCGACAAGCTCGATTTTTCGCTACAGAGCGTGCGGCATCTTGATGAATACCTGGAAGCCGTGCACCAGCACCCGCCCGGTGACGACCAACTGGCCTCGGTGGTATTGAGAGCCGGTGCCTACCTGGGCGAGGTAATCCGAAAGCACTCAGGCCAGTCGTATCATTGGTACGATTTCAAGCAGGCTGCAAGGCTCTCGAAGATGATAAAGGAACTGGGCATGTCGTTGAGCACGGTCGCGGTGCTTGCCGTTGACGGGGAAACTCTGTGCTTTCCGATCGGAAAAGTGATGAAATTCATCGATAACGGGCCTGAGGACAGCACCTACCGGTTCGCCGAGATTGCGATAAACGGCTTGCCGGAATGATCGTTCCCATGAGGCGAGGGCCGGTAGCTTACCGCAGGGCCCGGCGCGGGGCCGGTGAGGCGTCGGGTCAGGCGGGGTGAGAATTCTCATAACAGGCGCGGCGGGTAGAGTCGGGCGCTCCATCTATGTCAAGCTGATGGCGGATTATTCGGTTGTCGGTTTGGACCGAACCCCCGCTTCGTCTGCCGACGTCGTCGGGGATATTCGAGACCACGGCGTGGTGGATTCGGCTCTCGGAGGAGTCGATGTCATCGTCCATGCGGCTGCGCTGCATGCCCCTCATGTCGGTATTTGCTCGGACCGCGAGTTCGAAGAAATCAACGTTGCAGCGACCGAGACTCTGATGCGTGAGGGTTTGAGACGCGGGGTGCGGCATTTCGTATTCACGAGTACCACGGCGCTTTATGGATGGGCCTCGACTCCGGAGGGCATTGCCGGCTGGGTGGATGAATCGATCGCACCGAAACCCAAGACGATTTATCACCGCACCAAGATCGCCGCCGAGCGGCGACTGGAGGAACTCTCCAGGGATTCTGGAGTTCCGGTCACGGTGCTACAGATGTCGCGCTGTTTTCCGGAGCCGGCGGACCTGATGGCGGTTTATCGCTTGAACCGGGGCGTTGATGCCAGAGACGTCGCCACCGGTCACGCGCTCGCCATTGAAAAACGGTTGTCGGGTTTCAGGCGGTTCATCCTGTCCGCAGCGACCCCGTTCAAGCGGGAATGTTGTCAGGAGCTATATCAGGACGGCGCTTCGGCGATTCGAAAGTACGCGCCTCAACTCGCCAGTGAGTTCGATCGCAGAGGCTGGACGCTGCCAACGAGAATCGATCGGGTCTATGACTCCTCGGCCGCGCAGCGGGAGCTCGATTGGCAACCAAAGCACGGCTTCGAGAGCGTTCTGCGGATGCTGGATGATGAGATTGCCGAGGTGCTGCCGGTGATTCACCGCGAGCAAAGACAGTGAAACAATCGCTGCTGCACGTGGCGCTGGTCGTTCGCGATTACGATGAAGCCATCGATTTCTACACTAAGAAATTGGACTTCCGATTGATCGAGGACTCCTATCAGCCCGAGCAGGACAAGCGCTGGGTGGTCGTCGCGCCGCCCGGGGGCGATGGTGCGACCCTGCTGCTGGCGCGCGCCTCGACCCCCGAACAGCAGACGCGCATCGGCAGCCAGACCGGCGGCCGGGTGTTCCTGTTCCTGAAGACCGATGACTTCTGGCGCGACTACAACGCGATGATCTCGCGCGGTGTTACGTTCGTGCGTGAGCCCAAGACCGAGTCTTACGGCACGGTGGCGGTGTTCGAAGACCTTTACGGAAACCGCTGGGATTTGTTGGAGCCCACGCGGTCGCCGTCGACGAGGTCCGAGGGAGAGTGAGCCGCTATATCTTCCGGCCGTTGCTGCTGCAGATACTCCTTACGGGGGTCGTGTAAATCGCTCAGGGCCGTGTTCACGTTTGGCTGCATGGTGGTCATCGCGATGGCTGCCGTGGCAATTCTCGCGGTATTCCGCTGATCCGGGGCGCAACCGCTGAGGGATTTTCGAAATGAGAATCACCCCCACTCTCGCCTAGCCGACATATGCAGTTCACCATCTGGGGCAGGTATCGGCTCGACGAGGGCTCCGTTGTGGTGGTACCTGGTCGAATTTCATTATGAGCAGAGCAGCTAACATCCCGACCGACTGGGAGGCGGTCTCGGCCGAAA
>JBFJNB010000047.1:0-10094 GCA_041633655.1 Lysobacterales bacterium
ACGCCGGCGCGGTCGTCTGCGTCTGCTGCCGATCGATCGGTCCGTACCACGCAACGGTGCGCCGTTGCGGCGCGAGGTAATTCGCGGCCGCCCGCTGCACTTGTGCCGCGCTCACCGTGGCCACCCGCGAAGGCAGCCCCAGCAGCACCTCGAGCGCGTCCAGGCCGGCAAAAAACGCGAGCTGGTGGGCCGCGTCTTCGGTCGTCTCCACGTCGTAGACCAGCTCGTCGAGCACCGCCCCGATCGCGCGCTCCAGCGCCTCCGCGCTCGGCGGGTTTTGGCGCACGGATGCCAGGCGTTGCTCGATCGCGCGCTCGGCTTCCGCTTTCGAGCCGTCCGCGGCGATGCTGCCGCCGATCACGAACAGATAATCCTGAGCGCTGGGCGGGTACCAGGTGGTCACCTCGGCAGCCGCATCGTGCAGCACGGTGCCGGCGGCGGCCGGGGTGCCCCAGTCGTTTTGCAGAAAACTGACCCCGCCGCCGCCGCCGAGCAGCTCCTGCAGCACCAGAAACGCCGCGAAATCGGGGCTTGCCACCGACGGCGCGCGGTAGCCGATCATGAACCGGCGCACCGGCGCATGGCCCGCCAGTCGCACCCGGCGCTGGCCGGTCTGCGGCGGTTCGGCGGTGTGCGGCAGCGGCGTCGCCGGGCGGCGTTCGAAATCTCTGAACAGGTTCTCGATTCGAGCCCTCACTGGCTTCGGATCGATCGCTCCGACGACCGCCAGCACGGCGTTGGCGGGGTGGTAGTGACGGCGGTAGAAATCGACCGCGTCGGCAAACGTCAGGTTTTCGACGTCGCTCTCCCAGCCGATCGTATTGTGGCGGTAGGGATGCACCAGGAACGAGGTCGTTATCAGCGCATCCAGCAGCACCGCGGCCGGGTCGTTTTCGTACATGTGCAGTTCGGCCAGCACCGCGCCGCGCTCGGCCTCCATCACGGCCGGGTCCAGGGTCAGTCGGGCCATCCGGTCGGCTTCGATCCGCAGCAGGAGATCCAGGTGCTCGGCCGGAACGGTGGCGTAGTAGGTCGTCTGGTCGGTCCAGGTGTAGCCGTGCCACTCGCCGCCGCGGGCGTAGATCGCGCTCACCAGCGCGGTGTCGGGAAAGTTCTCGGAGGCCCGAAACGCCAGGTGCTCGAGGAAATGCGCCAGCCCGGTCATGCCGGTCACCTCGTTGCGCGCGCCGACCCGGTACAGCATCTGCACGCTGACCACCGGGAAATTGCGGTCCTCGAGCAGGATCACGGTCAGCCCGTTGTCCAGCCGCTCGACCGAGGCGTTGCGCAGGTCGAGCCGCGCCTCGGTCGGGCCGGCCAGCGCGGCGCACAGGACCAGCGGCAGGAGGTGAGCGCGGCGGGCTCGGAGCATGGACGTTTCCTCGGGTTCGGGGCGCCACCATGATGCGCGGGTCGGGCGCAAATGCAATGGGCCGGCGTGGACTCGGGTTCCGGCTGTGCTTACACTCGAGGACCTGCGCTGGAATCCCAAGCATGTTGAGAACGGTTGTCATCCTCGCCGCCGCCGCGGCGCTCCTGATCGGAGGTCCCGCGATCGCGGACGCCGAATACGACGCGCTGGCGCGCGAGATCCTGGCCGAACTGGTCGCCGCCAACACCGCCCCCAGCGGCGGCAACGATACCCGAGGAGCGGTCGCGCTGCTCGCCGAACACCTGCGCGACGGCGGCTTCGACGCTGCCGAGATCCACGTGCTCGGAGCTGCCGAGACGCTGCCGAACCTGGTGGTGCGGCTGCGCAGCGCGGCGCCGCGGCAACGACCGATCCTGATGATGGCCCACATCGACGTGGTCGAGGCGCTGCCCGAGGACTGGACCGTCGAGCCGTTCGTGATGACCGAGCGCGACGGCTATTACTACGGTCGCGGCACCACCGACAACAAAGCCGGTGCCGCGATCCTGGTGACCAACCTGATCCGGTTCAAGCGCGAGGGGTTTCAGCCCAATCGGGATCTCGTGGTGATGCTGACCGCGGACGAGGAGACCACCGGCGACGGGGTACAGTGGCTGCTGGCGGAGCACCGCGCGCTGATCGAAGCCGAGTTTGCGCTCAACACCGACGGCGGCCTGATCGTGCTCAAGGACGACGAGGCACGCGCGTTCATGATGCAGACGGCGGAGAAGGTCTACGTGACTTACACGCTGGAGGCGCTCGATCCCGGCGGGCACAGCTCGCTGCCGCGCGCGGACTCGGCGATCTCCCGCCTGGCACGGATGCTGGTGGACCTGCAGGACAATCCGTTTCCGATCGATCTCAGCGAGACCACCCGGGCGTTCTTCAAGCGCTGGGCGGGGCTCGCGCCCCCGGCCGAGCGGGAATTGTTGGAGGCGGTGGTCGCGGGCGGGACGGGCCCGGAACTGAGCGCGGCCCTGGCCAGAGCGCCTTATTACAACGCGCTGGCCCGCACCACCTGCGTGGCGACCCAGTTGAGCGCGGGGCATGCCGAAAACGCGCTGCCGCAATCGGCGCGCGCGATCGTCAACTGCCGGGTGCTGCCGCACTCATCGCTCGCGGTCACGCGGGAGCGCCTGGAGGCGCTGGCGGGCCCGCACCGGGTCAGCGTGACCCAGATCGCCGGCGACTGGGCCCGGACCGCCCCGCCATCGCCGCTGGACGCCAAGGTGGTCGGCCCGGTCACCGCGGTCGCGCGCGAGCTGTGGCCCGACATCCCGGTGATCCCGGAAATGAGTACCGGCGCCACCGACGGCCTGTTCGTGCGCAACGCTGGCATCCCCGTCTACGGCGTCTCGGCGATCGCGGAAGACCCCGACGACATCCGCGCCCACGGCCAGGACGAGCGCATTCGAATCCAGTCCTTCCGCGACGCCACCGAATACTGGTACCGCCTGGTCAGGCACCTGGCCGAGCCTTGATCGGGATCCCCGCGCGAGCCGATCTGCCGGAAGTTACGGATACTTGAGGATAATTTCGATTCCACGCGCGGCGGGACTCGATCGAAACACGCGCCGAGCTTGCGCTCAAAGCCCAAATATGGTATAAGTGGCTGTTTTCTTTTGCATTCTTTTCAAGTAAGGAGCACGGTCATCGAAGTCAAGAGAGGCGATATCGTTCACCATCCCCACTATGGCATTGGCGAAGTACGTTCGATCCGCGAGCGGAATTTTTCGTTCGACGGGACACGCTTCGCGGAGATCTTTTTCCAAACCGATCAACTGAAGCTGATGCTGCGCGAGGACGACCTGGCGGAGACGATATGTCCACCGATCCGCGAGCGCCGCGCGCACAGGCTGCTCGACCACCTGACCACCTGGCAGGGGGAGGTCAGTAGTTCCTGGAAGACTCGCGCCAACGCGCACCAGAAGAAGCTCGATGAAGGCGACCCGAAAGGCATCGCCGAGGTCTACAAGAGCCTGACCGCTCAGGAGCGGCAGGGCAAGCTCAGCGCGGCCGACCGCGAGCACCTCAAAAAATCCCAGCGGTTCTTGAGCGAAGTGCTGGCGATCGCCCTGGACATGTCGCCGTCGCAGGCGAGCGGCAAGATCGCCGAAGCCGTCAAGGGCTGATCGATCGTTCAGGCGGGCGGTGGCCCACGGGTGGGCTGCCGCCGTCGCAGAAGCCAATTCACCGCCGGGATACGATCCAGGCCTCGATGTGCTCGCGCAGTGCGGGCAGCGGTATCGTGCCGTATTCCAGCACTCGGTCGTGGAACTCGCGCACGTCGAACGCCTCGCCCAGGGCGGCCTCGGCCTCGCGACGCAATGCGACGATCTCCAGTCCGCCGGAATCGTAGGCGGTCAGTTGGCCGGGGAGGATCGCGATCCGGTCGATCATGTCGTCGATGCGTTCATCGGGGAAGCGGCCGGCCGCCTTCAAGTACTCCGCCACTTGCTCGCGGGTCCACCCGAACACGTGCAGGCCGGGATCGGCGACCATGCCGCGAGCCGGCCAGGCGCGTCGGCGGATCGGCCCGGTCGTGGTCTGGTAGAGCCCCATTTCCTCCGCGAGCGATTCGGAATAGCGGGCCCAGCCCTCCCCGGGGCCGGAGAACCAGATCAGCCGGGTCACCGGGTGCACGCCTTGGAGCGTGCGGCTGACCGCGACCTGGAGGTGGTGGCCGGGCCAGGTTTCGTGGAACGCGGTCGCCTCGGCGTTGCCGCGCGACTGCTCCGCCGGGGCGTGCAGCGGGATTCGGTACTCGCCGGGCCGGCCTTCCGAGCCGGGGTTGTAGTGGGCCGAGCGGCCGGTGCCCTCCTCGTGGGGCTGAAACGGCACCACCTCGACCGGCTGCACCGGCATCGCCCCCACCCAGTTGGGCATCTCCGCGCCGGCCCGCGCCACCGCTTCCCGGGAGAATTCCAGCAGCTCCTCCGCTGAGCCGAAACGGTCCGCCGGGTCCGCCTTGGCCGCGGCGATGATCGAATCGAAATCGTCCAGCCCGTAGGCGGCGCGGCCGAGCTCGATGACCCGGGCCTGGTTGGCCGCGACCGTCTCCCGGCCCAGATCGAAGACTTGCTGCGGATTGCGCGAAAGCGTGGTGTAGGCCACCAGCGAGGCCTGGTAGCACTTGAGACCGTGAGGGATCTCGGTGACGCTGAGCGCTTCCCGCGCGCGGGTAAGGTAGTCGCTTTCGAGATAGTCGCGATGGCGGCGCAGCGCCGGAGCGATCGCGCGCTCGATCAGCTCGGCCAGCGCCGCGGCGAACTCCCCATCGTCGGCGCGCCGGGCCATCGCGTAGAACGGCGAATCCTCGGGCGATCCCGCCAGCAGTCCGTCGAGCTGGGCGATCACGCGAGCGACCACCGGCCGGGGTGCCGAGTAGCCCTGCTCCAGGCCGGCCTCGAGGTTGGCGGTGACCTGGTCGACGTAGCCGGCAATCTTTTTCCAGCGGGCGAGCGCCTGTGCGCGCTGATCCGGCGTGGCCACCGGCTGCAGTTCCGCCAGGCGCGTGAACGCCAGTTGCCAGCCCGACATCTGATTGACATCCCACAGCTCGTGCCGGCAGACGCGGCGCGCGTGTGCCGCGTGCAGGTCCTGGCGAACCAGCGCCAGCGTTACCCATTCTCCGGTGCCGGCGAGCGCGCCGGGATCGACCCGGTCGAGGGCCTCGAAGATCGCGTCCTCCTCGGATTGGGCGGCCTGGATGCCGGCCGGCGAGATGTCCGGCAGCCGGTCGTGATCGGGTGGGTCGACCCCGGCAAAATAGGCGCGCAGCGGCTGGTGCGCCATCAGGTAGTCGTGGTAGCGCTGCGCCAGGCGGTTGACCGCGGTGGTGGCCGATTCGGCCGGCGCCGCGACGTCGGGGACGGGCGGGGGCGGCGCGGAATCCTGCGAGTGGTCGGCGCAGGAGGCCACGGTAGTGGCGAGCGTCACCACGGCGGCGATACGGCGGGTCGTTTGGGCCATTGCCTGGATCTCCGGGAGCGAGCGGTCAAGTGTAGTCCTAGCACATAGTGTCTCATCCGAACAGGAAGCGGGTCATGCACAGAGAGACCCGTAGTCGGGATGGGCCGGACGACACTTGCGTCGGGTCCCGGGTTTTGCGATGGTCAGCGGCCTTCCTGCTCGCCACCGATGGGGTTGCGTGATGCGTCTGACCCGAGCCAGTCTGGCCAATCCTGCGGCGGTTGCGATCGTCGCCGCGGTGACCGTGCTGCTGGGGGTGCTGGCGATAGCGAACATCCCGGCGCAGCTGCTTCCGCAGATCGACAAGCCGATCGTGACCGTAATCAACGCGTGGCCGGGCGCTTCCCCGAAGGAGGTCGAATCCGAGCTGACGGTACCGGTCGAGGAGGTGCTGCAGGGAACTCCCGGAATGACCGAGCTGAATTCCTGGAGCATGGCCAACTTCGGCTTCATGCAGCTCGAGTTCGCGCTCGAGACCGACATGACCCGGACCCTGATCGAAATCATCAGCCGGCTGAACCGGCTGCGCCCGCTGCCGGCCAACGCCGAGCGCCCGCAGGTGACGCTCGGCGAGTGGGGCGACGCCAACGATCAGCTCATCGAGTACTTCGTCGAGCAGGCGCCCGGCACCGAGGACCGCTTGTTCGAGAACAAACGCTTTCTGCGCGAGGTCATCGTGCCCGAGCTGGCCTCCCTGTACGGCGTTGGGCAGGTCGACATGTTCGACGCCAGCGGCAGCGCCGGCGACCAACTCCAGATCATCATCGATCCCTACAAGGCGGCCGAGCTGGGGATCGACATCGCGCGCGCGGCGCAGCGGATCGGGCGCTCGGCCAACATCTCGTCCGGGGTGGTCGACGTCGGTCGGCGCAGCTACACGCTGCGGATCGAAGGCCGCTACGACGCACAGGATCTTACCGGACTGATTCTCGAGTGGCGCGGCGGCCTCCCGGTGACGCTCGGCGACATCGCGACGGTCGAATTCGGTCCCCCGCAGCGCGAAGGGTTCATCTACCACAACGGCCACGCCGCGGCGCGGTTGGCGCTCTCCAAGGCCAGCGAAGCCAACGTGCTGGAGGCGCTGGAAGGGGTCAAGGCGCGGATCGACGAACTCAACGAAACCGCATTCGCCGAGCGCGGGATGCGCGCCGAGCCCAGCTTCGACCCGGCGCTGTACATCAATCGCTCGATCAAGCTGCTGGCCGGCAACCTGATCGCCGGGATCGTGCTGGCGATCGGCGCGCTGTGGCTGTTCCTGCGCCAGTGGCGCGCGACGATGATCATCGCCCTGGCGATCCCGGTGTCGCTGCTGGCCACGTTCGCGGTGCTGTCGGCGACCGGCCGATCCCTGAACGTGATCTCGCTGGCGGGGCTCGCGTTCGCGACCGGGATGGTGCTGGACGCCGCGATCATCGTACTCGAGAACATCGTGCGCCTGCGCGAGGAAGGCCAGACCCCGGCGGCGGCCAGCGACCACGGCACGGTCCAGGTGTGGGGCGCGCTGCTGGCCTCGACCGCGACCACGGTCGCGATCTTCATCCCGATCATGTTTCTGAAGGACGTCGAGGGCCAGATGTTTGCCGATCTGGCGCTGACGATCGCGATCGGGGTCTCGATTTCGCTGCTGGTCGCGATCACGATCCTGCCGACCGCGGCGCGCTTCTGGATGCGTCATCTGCCACCGGCATCGACCGAGCACTCGGGCTGGGACCGCCTGGCCGATACGCTGATGCGCCTGACCAGCACGGTGCCGAAGCAGCTCGGCTGGATCGGCGGTCTGATGGCCGGTTCGATCGTGCTGACGATCTGGCTGTGGCCGGAAAGCAATTACCTGCCGCCGGTCAAGCGCGACACCGTCGACAGCTTCCTGTTCTTCCCGCCGGGGACCAACATCGAGACCTCGGACCGCGAGATCGCGCAGCTCCTGAAGCGCCGCCTGGAGCCGCACCTGAACGGCACCAAGGAACCGGCGATCCGCGATTACTTCCTGTGGACCTTCCCGGGGGGCGTGGGCGGCTGGCTGGCGATCAATCCGTCCGAGGGCACCGACCTGGACGCATTCCAGCAGATGGTGCAGACCGAGATCATTGCCGGGGTCCCCGACATGTTCGGGTTCACCTTGAGGCGCAGCCTGTTCGGTGGCTTCGAGGACACCAACAGCGTAGAGATGCGCTTTACCTCGACCGATCTGGATGCGCTGAAACCGGTCGTGGCGCGAGCGATGCAGCTGATCCCGTCGGCCCTGCCGGGGTCGTCGGCGCAGCCGCAGCCGGATCCGTTCGCCGAGGCCAACGAGCTGCGCTTCAAGCCCAACGACGTGCGCCTCGCCGAGGTCGGCTGGAACCGCGAGGACCTGACCCGGGTGATCCTCGAACTGGGGCAGGGGGTGTGGCTGGGCGAGTACTTCACCGGGCGCGAGCGGGTGGACATCTATTTGAAGACCATCCGATTCGAGAATCCGGAACAGATGGCCGCGCTGCCGGTAGTCACCCCCGTTGCCGGCATCGTGCCGCTCGGCGAGCTGGCGGCGATCGACATCGCCCCGCTGCCGGCGTTCGTGGTGCGGATCAACCGATCGCGGGTGTACTCCGTGATCGTCAATCCGCCCGACGGGATGTCGCTCGAGGCGCTGATCGGTGCGTTGAAAGAGACCATCGAGCCGCAGCTTACGCCGATGCTGCCGCCCGATGGGGATATTCGCTACGCCGGCAGCGTGGAGGACCTGGAGCGCGCGATCGGCACGCTGGGTACCAATTTCCTGACCGCGTTCGCGCTGCTGGTGCTGATCATGGCCGGGCTGTTTCGTTCGCTGAAAGATGCGTTACTGGTCGTGATCTCGATTCCGCTGGCCGCCGTCGGCGGCGTGCTGGCGATCAACGCGGTGAACCTGATCAAGTTTCAGCCGCTCGACCTGCTCGGGATGATCGGGTTCATCATCCTGCTCGGGCTGGTGGTCAACAACGCGATCCTGCTGGTCGCCCAGACCCGCGCCGCCGAAACCGAAGGGCTCGACCGGCGCAATGCGGTCCACCAGGCGCTGCGTTTCCGGCTCAGGCCGATTTTCATGAGCACGCTCACCAGCCTGTTCGGGATGCTGCCGCTGCTGGTCGTGCCCGGCGCCGGCAGCGGTATCTATCGCGGGATGGCCGCCGCGATCGTCGGCGGGATGAGCGTCTCGACGCTGTTCACGCTGCTGCTGCTGCCGAGCCTGCTGCAACTGACCAGTGGCCGGGCACCCGCGGTGGTGATCGACCGCGACCCGGTGCCGGCGAAATGAGCGCGCGCTGGGCGTTGATCGCGATCCTCGGTGGCGCGGCCGTCGGCGCCCAGGAGGGCGGTTTTCCTCCCGCCAAGGTCGAGATCGCGACCGCCGAGCTCAAGCAGATGGCGCCGCTGGTCGAGGTTCCCGGCACGGTCGTCAGCCTCAACGACGCGCGCATCGCCGCCGAGATCGAGGGCGTGCTGACCTGGCTGGCCGAGGTCGGCGACGCGGTGACCGCCGGACAGGTCATCGCCCGGATCGACCCGCGGCTGATGAACGTCGCGCTGAAGCGCGCCCGGGCCGAGGTCGGGCGGCTGGAGGCGGAACTGACCTACCGCGAGCAGCAGCTCGAGCGCCACCAGGAACTGGCCAAGACCAACAACGCCTCGGCCACGCTGCTGGATGAGTCCCGGGCCCAGCGCGACGCGGTCCAGCACCAGTTGGCCGACGCCCGCGCGCAGCTCGAACGGGCCGAGGGTGACCTTGCGCGCACCCAGATCCGCGCGCCGTTCGCCGGGCACGTGACCGAACGGCCGGCCTCGGTCGGGGAGTACGTCGCCGTCGGCGAGGACGTGCTGCGGCTGGTCGACACCCAACGGATCGAGATCGCGCTGCCGGCGCCGATCGCACTGACCCCGTTCATCGCTCCGGGACTGGAGGTCACGGTCCGCAACGGCACCGTCGAGCACCGTCACCCGGTGCGCACCGTGGTTCCGGTCGGGGATCAGGTCTCGCGGATGGTCGAGGTGCGCCTGAGCGCGGTGGCCGCCGACTGGCTGGTCGGCACGCCGGTCCAGGTCAGCCTGCCCCGCGACACCCCGCGGACCGCGGTCGCGGTGCCGCGCGACGCGCTGGTGGAGCGCGGTGGCAAGTCCCTGATCTACAAGGTCAGCGGTGAAGGCACCGCGGAGCAGATCGATGCCCGAATCGTCGCCACGGTCGGACTGTGGGTCGGTATCGCCGACGGGATCGAGCCCGGCGACAAGGTCATCGTCCGCGGCGCCGAGCGCCTGGCGCCGGGTCAACCGGTCGAGATCATCCCGTCGGCGGACGCGCGCTAGCGCTCAAGGCTTCTTGCAGCTCCAAGAGCTGGTGTCGCCAGACTCGAAGCCGTCCTCGAAGATCAGCATCGGGTCGGGCGCGTCGCCGACCGAGAAGCAGCGCGAGCCGGTGCCGGTTCCGTTGGGGGTCAGGTCGCCCCCGCCTTGCACGTCCCGCCATACCACCGCGATTTGCGGGCGGCCGGTCGGGTCCGGCCCGGGCAGGTAGCGCACCCAGGGGTTGCTTTGCTCGCCGCTGGTCTGCGAGTTGACCTGGATCTCGCCGCCGATCGGCTGGCCGCTGGCGTCGAAGACCTGCGCGAACACGTCCAGGTCGTCGTCGACCCCGGCCCAGACGATCGCGCTCTGACCGTTCGGACCAGCGTCGGCGTGGGGCTGACCCTGGTCG
>JBFJNB010000048.1:0-9927 GCA_041633655.1 Lysobacterales bacterium
CCCGCCACCGCGCTGCGCGCCGGGAACTGCGGGCCGAAGAACTTGCGGTAGACGTCGTTGACCGCGGGCCACTCGGCGATGTCGGCCAGGAACACCGTGCACTTGGCGACCGCCTCCAGCGACGAGCCGTGGCGTTCGAGGACCGCCTGGATGTTCTTGAGCGTTTGTTCGGTCTCGGGACCCACGCCGCCCTCGACCAGTTCGAGGGTGCCGGGCAGGTTGCCGATCTGGCCGGACAGGAACAGCAGCCCGCCGGCCCGGGTGGCCTCGGAAAACGGCAGTCCCAGCGCCCTGCCCGCTTCGGAGGTCAGGAACTCGACCCCGGCCGCGACGGCGCGACCGCTATCCGCGCCAAGCGCGAGCGCGAGCAGCGCAAACCCAAGTAAACGTGTCATCGTTTGCTCCTCATGCAACTACGAGCGATCCGGTGCGCGGCTGCTTACCCGACCGGCGGTGCGCCGGGGCGCAAATCCAGCGAGCACGAGCCGCGCCGGCATACCGAGGCCGGCGGGTCGGTCGTACACCCGCTGAGGCAATAGCCGCAGCGCGACTGGAACTCCCGGTTCAGATTGCCGATGTCCGAATACAGTTCGTCGCGGATCGCGGTGGCGCATCCGAACGGACACCCCAGGCTGATCGTCGCGCAGTCGGCGTCGGTTTCGCACTGGCGCGACTCCTGGATCGTGGTCTTGACCAGACCCTCCATCAGGTCGCACTCGGGGGTGCGCACCTTGAGCGTCTCCATCGCCCCCTCCTCGGTCTGCTTCAGCGGGAACACCCGCAAGCCGCGCTTGATCAGCGGATCGGCGATCAGGACCTTGGAAAACCACAGAATCAGCGCGCTGATCGTGATCGCCCCGACCAGCGCGACCAGCACCCGCAACCAGGTTCCGACCCGGGAACCCCCGGGCGGCAGCGCGAAGGGCGAGGAAGGCTTACGCATTCGACCATTATGGGGGCGATCACCCGCTCAGACCACTGACCATGGCTGGCTCAAGCGTTGGCGGGAGACCGGCCAAGCTCCTCGGCCACGGCAGGCTCCAGGTAATAGCTCGCCAGCGCCATCAGGATCGACAGATTACAGTTCAGCAGCTCGCGGTTGACGTTCAACAGCGACGACACCTGAGCGTCGTCGACCCGCCGCCCGCGCAGGTCGTCGAAGATTTCATGGTGGAGCCGGTCGTGCCAGTCGTGGGCCCGGCCAAGCAGCGCCGCCAGGTCGTCGCTCCTCGGCGCCTCGTCGGACCGTCGGCGCAGCCGGTACAGCGCCGCGTAGAACTCGCTCATGACGCTCACCACGTGCTGCAGAAAGGCATTGACTTCCGGTTCGGTCGCGTCCCGAAACTCCTCAAGATTGTGGTGGATGTCCTTGAGCTGCTTGGCGGCGTGCACCGCATGGCGGATCGCCGCCAGCAGTTGGGTCAGGCGCACCGATTCACCGCGATCCAGCGGCTGCGCCTGCATCCCGGTGGCGAAGGTGAGGATCTCACCCTCGAGCCGCTTGGTGCCGCGGTACCAGCCGCCGAAGTCACCGTCCGCCGGCAGCGCCGGTGCGCTGGACGGCACCGCCACCGGGGGGTAGCCCAACGGCAGCGGCAGCGGCGGATCGAAGGCGCGCCGGTTCTGCTCCAGCACCCGCAGCAACAGGTGCGCCGTTTCCGCCTCCACTGCCAGCAGCGCGGCCTCGCTGATGTTCGGATCGACCTCACCCAGGTGGCGCGCAAAGCGGGTCGCGGGGGCCGCGAACAGCCCGCCGAGCCAGGCCGCGAAGCGGCCGCTGAACGGCAGAAACAGCACGATGCCGATGAAATTGAAAAGGCTGTGAAATGCGACCAGCGACAGCAGCGGATCGGTTAGCCCGGTCAGCGCCACCAGCGCCAGCAGCGGGATCAGCCCGGCGAAGGCGATCGCGTCGGTGACCAGGTTGAAGATGAAATGCGCCACCGCCGCTCGTTTCTTCGGCGCCGTGCCCTTCAGCGAGCCCAACAGCACCGTCGTGGTCGTGCCCAGATCGGCGCCGATCGCTACCGCGGCGGCCGCCGGCAGCTCGATGATGCCTCCATCGAGCGCGGCCAGCGCGACCATCATCGTCGCCGAGGACGACTGGATCACCGCTGCGAAGACCATCCCGAACAGCAGGTATTGCCAGGCCGCGAATCCGGCCAGATCCGACGGGTCGACGGTTTCCTGCAGCGCCGCGACGCTCTCCTTCATGAAATCCAGCCCGAGCAGCAGCAGGCCCAGCGCCGCGACCAGCCGGCCGCTCTCGGAGAGCCGCCCGCGCGCCCCGATCAGCACCAGCGAGCCGATTCCAATCAGCGGCAGCGACAGCGCCTGGATCTCCAGCCTGAACCCGAGCAGCGCGACCAGCCAGCCGGTGAAGGTGGTGCCGAGATTGGCGCCGAAGATCACTCCCAGCGCGTTGGCCAGCGACATCACCCCGGCGCCGACGAACGCCAGCACCATCAGCCCGACCAGCGAGCTGCTCTGCACCATCGCGGTCAGCACCGTGCCGGCGAACACCGCCTTCAGCGGGCGGTCGGTAAACCGCCTGAGAAACGACTTGAACGAGCGCCCCCCCAGGCTCTGGAGCGCGGATTCGAGCTGCGCCATCGCGAACAGAAACAGTCCGATCCCGGCCAGCAGCCGCCAGAATTCGAAGCCGGCTTGATTCACCGCGCCGTGGCCAGGGTGTCGGCCGGCTGCGCCACGCCGTTAGTTGAACACGCCTGGTCCGACGCCAGAAGGCACACCGCGGCGGCGACGTCTTCGGCGGGGTTACGGCTCCGGCGGCGCCGGAAACGATGCGTACGGTGGATTCGGCTCCCGGTCGGGCGGCACGAACGGCGGGGGCCGCTCTCCACCCGGCCCCAGGTGGCGGGCGAAGCGGTAGATCGCCCGCAGGTCCCTCGGCTCCATCTGGTTGAGGTTGAACCACGGCATCGGCGGCCGGGTGCGCAGGTTTTTCGCGTAGTCAAGCCACTGCTCCTCGGTCAGAGCGTGCATCAGGATTCGCAGGTTGGCGCTGTAGGTCGTACCCCATGGGCCGCGCCATCCGAACCCGTCACCGGTCAGCCAATGCTCCTCGGGTACCTTTCCCTCCTTGGCCATGTATCCGGGGGTGTGGCAGTCGTTGCAGCCTGCCACCGTCACCAGATAGCGACCGTGATCGATCAGCACCTGATCGTCGTCGGGCTGGGCCAGCGGCGAGCCGCCGCCGAGGGCCAGGGCAAAGGCCGCGACGCGCAGGGCCGTCCGCGAGTTTTGACGTCGATTCACCGTTTCATTCTCCTTCTACCGAGGGGCTGGCTGCTCACGACGCGTAATTGAACACACGATCGGTCAGCGGGGCAACCGGTCGGCGGTTTCTCGCCCAAGCCACAAAAATTGCTCAATATACTGATTCTCCTCTTGATTGTTGCAGGAAACGCGCGAAAAGCCGCTCGATTTCAGGCAGCGAGTCGATCAGGGCATGGCCGTCATCGAGCAGGTGGGTCGTGGCCCGGTGCTCGCGGCACCAGCGCAGCACCCGGTCCGGGGGCACGACCTCGTCGCGCCAGCCGTGCACGACCTCGATCGACGGCGCCCCGCAGCGGTAGTCCAGGTGCTCGTAGCCGGGCCAGTAGACTGCCGGGGCGAGCAGGAACAGCGCGGCAACCGGGTGCCGCCGGGCCGCGAAGATCGATACCGCGGCGCCGAGACTGGAGCCCATCAGCACGACCCGCCCGGGTCCTTCCTGCTCGAGCTCCCGGCTCAGCAGCGCGATCCGCTCGGTCGGATCGGCGCAGCCGCGGTAATCCGGGACCGCCGTGCGCCAGCCCTGGCGCTCGGCGATCGGGCGCAGAGCGCCGATCTTGATCGCCGCCGGCGACGAATCTCGGCCGTGGGAGAAGATCGCCAGACCCTCGGACGGGGGATCGGTTTCCTGGAATGGATTGGCCACGGGTTTGCTCTCGAAGCGGGGCGGTCGGCGCAGTATTCCGATTCGCGCGGCGGGTTACAATGGTTGCTGTTGCCGCAGGCATCGATGCGCATGAGCAGACCCATCTCCGAGCCGGTCGTTCATCCGGCCGCCGTGCCCTACGAGAGCCGCCTGAAGACCCGCCGGCTGGAGCAGATCGAGCTGGCCGTGATTCACTGCACCGAATTGCCGGATCTCGCCACCGCGCGCCGCTACGGCGAGCGCATTCATCACCCCGACTCGGGCACCGGCAACTGCGGGCATTTTTACCTCGACCGCGATGGCGCGATCCACCAGTACGCCGGCCTCGAGCGCATCGCTCACCACGTTGCCGGTCACAACGAGGCCTCGGTGGGGATCGAACTGGTCAACCTCGGCCGCTATCCCCACTGGTGGGGGCGCGACCACCAGACGATGACCGAGCCCTATCCAGAGGTGCAGATCGAGGCGTTGCTGGAACTGCTCGATTACCTCAAACGCGCCTTGCCGAATCTGGCCCGCGTCGCCGGGCACCAGGATCTGGACCGGCGCCAGATTCCGGCCACCGACGCGCCCGAGGTCATGGTGCCGCGCAAAATGGACCCCGGGCCGCTGTTTCCGTGGGAGCTGGTGCTGGCCCGCTCGCGGCTGGTGCGGTTCTGACTCCCCTGTGATTTAATGGCGCTCGGGTCACCAAAACGGATGGGATGGCTTCGTCAATCAGAGTCCTGCAGACCGTCGAGCACCGCTGCGGCTATTACGCCGATCGCCGGACCCGCAATCTGGTGGTCGACCCGGGCGCCGACCACCTGGACATCATCTACGACTCATTGACCTCCAGCGGCTTTCGGCGCGCGGGTGCGCTGATCTTTCGCCCGCACTGCCGCAACTGCACCTCGTGCCTCGCGACCCGCATTCCGGTCGCCGAATTTGTCCCCAGCCGTAGCCAGCGGCGCACGCTGGAACGCAACGCGGATTTCACCATCGACCAGTCGCCGGCCCGATTCACCACCGAAATATTCGCGCTGTACCGGCGCTATCTGCGCGCGCGCCACCCAGGCGGGGGCATGGACAATCCGGCCCGCGAGGACTTCGAGAATTTCCTGCTGAGCAGCTGGAGCCGATCGTTCTTCGTCGAGGTCAGGAACGGCCGCAAGCTGCTGGCCGTGGCGGTCACCGATCGACTCTCCAGCGGGCTGTCGGCGGTCTACACCTTTTTCGAGCCGGGGATGGCTCGGCACAGCCTCGGGGTTCTGGCCATTTTGACCCAGATCAGCCTTGCCCGCTCGCTGCGCCTGCCGTACGTGTACCTGGGCTACTGGATCAAGGACCATCCGAAGATGCAGTACAAGGTCGACTTCCGCCCGATCGAGGTTTTCCAGGACGGCCAATGGTTGCGCCACGGGGATTGATCGGGGCGCGTATTACCGCTGTCGCGGTGGTGCTGGGCCTGGTCTGGGTCACCTCCTGCGCGCGCTCCCCGGTGGTCCGGGCGCCGGCTCCGGTCACCATCAGCGAGGGCGACGATCTCGCGGTAGTGGTGCGGCGCGCGCGCGAACTGGCCTCCGAGCTCGGTCGCGAAAGGGTGCTGCTGGCGTTCGACATCGACAACACCCTGCTGGCAATGGAAACGGCACTGGGCTCCGATGCCTGGTACGACTGGCAGAAAGAGCTGGCCCGGGCCGATCCCTGCGACGTGCGCCTGGTGCCGGACCGGCTCGCGGCGCAGGGGGCGCTGTATCACGCCGGTTCAATGCGCCCGACCCAGGGCGATCTTCCCGAGCTGATCGAGCGAGCGCGCGAATCCGGGCATCCGATCATGATCATCACCGCGCGCGGAAGCGGCTTTCGGCTCAGCACGTTTCGCGAGCTCAGGCGCAACGGTTTGAGCGTTCGCGATACCGGCCCCGGTCCGCGCGGCGGTTTCGCTGAGGACCTGAGCCTCCCGGGGGCCGTACGCCCGGTGCGCTACGAGGACGGCGTGCTGATGCTGGCCGGCCAGGATAAAGGACGGATGCTGCTGGCGCTGTACCGGCACCTGGACCTGGAGCCGCCGGCCGCGGTGGTTTTCGCCGACGACAAGACCGACAACATCGACGCGATGGCCGCCGCGCTGCAGGCCGCCGGCATCCGCGGGGAACTGCTGCGTTACAGCCGGGAGGATGCGCGCCGGGATGCGTTCCCGGCGAATGAAGCCGCGCTCCAGTGGGCGCGCCTGGAACCCGCGCTGCGGGTCGTAGACTCGATCATGGGCAGCGCCAATTTCGACCTGCCGGTCGCGGCGCTGAATCCGGTCTGTCTGGAACCCTGATCGGGATCAGCGGTCCTTGTAGGCGCGGACGGTCTGGTTGAACCGTTCCGCCAGCATGTGCATTTCGTCGACCATCGCGTTGTGCCGGCGGGTCCGGATGGCCTGCTCCTCCATCGCCTCTTGCAGCGCCTCCTGGTCCTCGGGATCGACCTTGACCGCGCGTCCCTCTTCCTCCAGGCAGACCAGGTAGGTGTCGGCATCGGCCAGGTAGTCCTTGATCGCCTTCTGCGCCTCGAGCATCTCCTCTTTGGTCGCGGTCTTGCAGTCGGGGACATCGACGGGCCACGGCTTGTCGCATTCGGCGGCGGCGCTCAGCGAAACCAGCCCCGCCACGATGCCCGCGGTGATCCGGGCGTATTTCATCGTCAAATTACCTGCGGTTCGAACGGGTTTCAGTATAGGACCGCCGGCGTCCAATCGGCAACCGGCGGGAAACGGGCCTCGACCCCGGCCTGGGCAGTCTTCAGGGGGCGACGATCGCCATCCGGCGCAGGGTCGGGGCGGAGTCCTGGTCGATCTTGCCGAGCCAGTGAATCGCCGCCGGCAATGCGTCGAATTCTTGCCGCACCACTCCGTCGATCTTGAGCGTGCGCCACTGGATGCGGGCGGTGATATCACGCGGACCGATCAGCGCCTGGCGCTTCAGTCCCTGCTCGACTATCAGGGGGTACCAGGTCTCCGTGAGCCAGGCCCAGATGTCGGCCGGCAGGCGACGGGCCGCACGCAGGTCCAGCGCCAGCGAGTCGGCCTTGAGGTTGTTGCGCGCGTTCTTGAGTTCGCGGAAGAACGAATCGATTCCCTCGCGCCCGATCGCAGGATTGCGGACCGCCGCGAGCAGGCACTCGCAACCGTCGATCCAGTCGATCTCGTAGTCCTCGTTCTTGACCAATACTCGGTGCATCGGGTGGCAAAACCGTGTTGAAAACCTGCGCTCAAGTGTACCGTCGCCGCGGCACCATGACTGTTAACAGTTGTCATAGAATGTCTGCACCAACCAAGCTGTCGATGTCGATGGAGCCGATGCGTCTGACAATCCTGATTTTCCTTTCCTTCTGGTCCGCCGCCTCGATGGCCGAGATTGCGGCCACCGCGACCGGAAGGCCGACCGAGATCCCGCTGGAGCGACACGCCGAGTGGCTCGCGGTGCTTCTGAACGGCAACCGCGCCGGGCACATGAACGTGACCCGCGAGGTGTATTCCGACCGGGTCGAGACCCGCGAGGTGTTTTACCTGAAGATCGATCGCGGGGGCACTCCGATCGAGGTTCAGAGCGAGGAATCCTACATCGAGACCCGCGATGGCCGGCCGCTGGGCTTTGCCGCGGTGCAGCGCATCTCCGGTGCCGAGATGGCCATCGAGGGGAGCGTGAGCGACGGGATCGCGCAGGTGATCACGCGCAGCGCCGGCAGCGTCCAGACCCAGCAGTTCCAGTGGCCGGAGGACACGCTGATGGCCGAGGGCAGCCGCCTGCTGATGAGAACCAAGGGTCTGGCCCCGGGCACCCGGTACCCGGTTCGCGTGTTCGTGCCCTCGTCGCTGCAGGCGGTCGAAGCGACGGTCGCGATCGAAGGCCGCGAGCGGGTCGACTTGTTCGGGGTCGAGCAGGACCTGGTGCGCCTGACCGAGACGGTCAAGCTCGGTCAGACCGAAACGCCGATGGTTGCCTGGGTCACCGACGAGCTGGACATCCGCAAGACCCGGATGACGATGATGGGGCTGACCTTCGAGGCGATCGCCTGCCCGGAGCCGTGTGCGACCGCCGAGATCGAGCCCACCGAGTTCTTCGCCACCGCGCTGACGACCTCGCCGCAGAAACTCGATCCCGACCTGCGCTTGGGCCCGCTGACCTACCGCATCCGCACCCGCGACGGGGCCGGGCCGGTTTATTTCCCGGAATCCGACGAGCAGCGGGTGGTGACCGGATCCGGGGTCCACGAACTGACCATTGGTCCGATCGACGGCACGCCGCCGGCCGCCGAACCGGTCGACGCAAGCGCGTATCTTGGCGCGACTCGGTGGCTGCAGGTGGACGAGCCGGCGATCCGGCGGCTCGCGCGCCAGGCGCTGAACGGCGAACCGGACGCCCACGCTACGATGCGGCGCCTGGAGCGCTTCGTGCGCGACTACGTCTCCGACAAGAACCTGTCGGTGGGCTACGCCTCGGCGCTCGAGGTCGCGCGCGACCGCAGCGGCGACTGTACCGAACACGCATTGCTGCTCGCCGCGCTCGGGCGCGCCGCCGGGATCCCGACCCGGGTAGCAACCGGGCTCGCCTACGTGGACCACTGGCTCGGAGCCGAGGACGTGTTCGTGCCCCATGCCTGGACCCAGGCGCTGATCGACGGGCGCTGGATCAGCTTCGACGCGGCGCTGAACGGGTTCGACTCCGGCCACATCGCGCTCGGATTCGGCGACGGCGAGCCGTGGGACTTCTACGACGGCGTCAACGCGCTGGGCAATATCGAGATCGTCGCGGTGGAGGCGCGGGCCCGCTGATGGAGCGAGCGAACGAGCGACTGCTCACCCCCAGGCTGATGCTGTGTCCGGTCGGCGCCGCGGAACTCGCCGTCGCGGGCGCCGGGTTCGGATTCGCGGCCGACCCACTGCCGGAAGACTTGACCGGGGGCTGGCTGATGGAGCGCCAGCGCGACGCCCGCGTGGTCGGCATCGTCGCCGCCGACAGAAGCCTGACCTGCGTCGTCGATGCCGACTGCCGTCGGCGCGGCTACGCGGGTGAGGCGTTGGCCCGGCTGGCGCTCGAGGAGAAGCTGCCGGGGTGCCTGAAGCGTCCCGATTCGGCGGCCGCGCGGCGTCTGCTGGCGAAGGTGGGCTACCACCCGGACCACGAATCCCAGACGCTGGCCGGCAGCGGACTCGCCGCGTGCGCGCGGGATACCCGGCGTGCCTGGCGCACCGAATACCGGCGCCGGGTCGAACATCATTGTTCCCGCCTGGGCATACCCGCCGGCTACGCCGAGCGGCATCGGCTGGAGCCGGTGGCCCAGGCCGATCGGCTGCGCAGCATCGGGCGCGATCGGTTCGACCGCGAACAGTTCCTGGCGCCGCCGGCAGCCGATGCCTGGGCACGGCTCGCCTCCGCCGCGGCCGCCGACGGCGCCGCCCTGGAACCGCTGTCGGGCTACCGCAGCCTCGACTATCAGGCAGGACTGATCGAGCGCAAACTCGAGCGCGGCGACTCGATCGAGGACATCCTCAGGGTCAGCGCCGCCCCGGGCTACAGCCAGCACCATTCGGGCCTCGCGCTCGACGTCGGTACCCCCGCCTCGCCGCCGCTGGAGGAGGCGTTCGAGACCACGCCCGCGTTTGCGTGGCTCGACCGGCGCGCCGCCGAGTTTGGCTTCCGGATGAGCTATCCTCGCGACAATCCCCACGGTATCGCCTACGAGCCGTGGCACTGGGCCTGGGCGGAACGCTAGTGTCCGGGCCTGCCCCAGCAGCGGGAGAGCGGCCGAGATACCCCGCCTAGTGCCAGCTTCGCTGGAGTACCATATCGTCATGCTCAGGAATCAGAATGCCGGCTGCACAATCGACCGACTCGGGCTACTGGGCGCGGCCTTGCTGACGCTGAGCGCGTGCGCCGCCACCGTTCCGGTTGAGTCGTCCGTGCCGGTTCTCGGTGCGGCGACGGTTCCCGAGCTTTCGCGGCTGATGGAGG
>JBFJNB010000049.1:0-9922 GCA_041633655.1 Lysobacterales bacterium
GCCGAGGAAATCAGGCGCTCGGTCGGCAATCCGGCAGCAGAACTCGAGCGGCTGCGCGCCGCGACGATGGAGCGCCTGGACCTCGAGGGCAAGCGCCTCGAGGAGCCTGACCCGGCCGCCGATCCGGCGCCGGACGAGCCCGACGACGAGGCCCGCGGGCGGGAGCGGGATGGCGGTTCGTCGTGAACGCTCCGGATGACCGCGAGCAGAGCTTCTTAAGCCATCTGGTCGAGCTGCGCCAACGGCTGCTGAAGGCGCTGGTCGCGGTGGCGCTGGTGGCGCTGGTGCTGCTGCCGTTCTCCGGAAAGATCTACGCGGTGATGTCGGCGCCGTTGCTGGCCCAGCTCCCCGACGGCTCGAACATGGTCGCGGTCCAGGTGGCCTCGCCATTCCTGACGCCGTTCAAGATGACCCTGCTGCTGGCGCTGTTCCTGGCGATGCCGGCGGTGCTCTACCAGTTGTGGGCGTTCGTCGCCCCGGGGCTATACCAGCACGAAAAACGGATCACGGTGCCGGTGCTGGTTTCCAGTTGCGCGCTGTTCTACCTGGGCTGTCTGTTCGCTTACTTCGTCGTGTTCCCGCTGGCCTTCGCGTTTTTTGCCGCGGTCGCCCCCGAGGGAGTGACCTTCATGCCGGACATCACCCATTACCTGGACTTCATGCTGCTTCTTTTCTTCGCGTTCGGGATCGCGTTCGAGGTCCCGATCGTGGTGTTCATCCTGATCTCGGCCGGGGTTACGACCCCGGAGGCACTGACCAAAAAGCGACCCTACATCATCGTCGGCGCGTTCACGATGGGCATGCTGCTGACCCCTCCCGACGTGATCTCGCAGACGCTCCTGGCGGTCCCGATGTGGCTTTTGTACGAAGCCGGCATCGTCATCTCCAAGATTCTACTGAAGCCGAAGCCGGCGGTTGAGTCCGGCGAAGAGAGGGGGTCCTGACCCCACTTCGTTCCGGCGATTGGCGCCCCTTCCGACCCCACTCGCAGTCGAGCCGCCAAGGCGCGACCCGCGGGCGGTTTTCGCGCAGCGAAAGAAGGCAAGGGGAGCGCCGGCCGCGGCCCGAGCGAAGGCGCATTCATTTCGCCGCCAAGGCGCGACCCGCGGCCGGTCTTGGCCCCTTCCGACCTTGAGGCAACCGAATCACCAAGGCGCAAGCCTGAGTGCGGTTTTCGCGTAGGGCAGGCTAAGGGCAGGTTGCGGTTTTCGCGAAGCGAAAGAAGCGGCCTGACCGTGTCGTGGTCCGTGAAAGAAGCGCCAGGCTGGAGCCGGCCCCGGTCACAACGAAGCCACCAAGCAGGCCCGCATTCAGTGAGCAGCGGAAGGGGGAATGACTCTCAAGGCTTCCTCGATCGTGGTCAGGCCCGCGGCGATCTTGCGCGCCGCAGCGACGCGCAGCGGGCGCATGCCGAGGCGATAGGCAAGCTGGGTGATTTCCTGGTTGCTCAGGTCCGCCTTGATCGCGGCGTTGAGCTGGTCGTCCAGCGGCAGCATCTCGTAAATCGCGGTACGCCCGCGGTAGCCGGTGTTGCGGCACTCGGTGCAGCCGGCAGGGGTCTTGATCCGGTTGGGCCGCGGCAGCTTCCACTGTTCGACCAGGCCCGCCCACTGGTCCTCGGGGGCTTCCCCGTCGGTCTTGCAGTGCGGGCACAGCGTGCGCACCAGGCGCTGGGCGACCACGCCGCTCAGGGTCCCGCGCAAGAGATAATGCGGCAGGCCCAGATCGAGCAGCCGCACGATCGCCGAGGGCGCGTCGTTGGTGTGCAGCGTGGACAGCACCAGGTGCCCGGTCAGCGAACTTTGGATCGCCATCTGCGCGGTTTCGAGGTCTCGGATCTCGCCGACCATGATGATGTCGGGGTCCTGGCGCAGCAGCGTGCGCACGCCGCGGGCGAAATCGACCCCGATCGAGGGGTTCACCTGCATCTGGTTGAACTCCGGCGAGACCATCTCGATCGGGTCCTCGACCGTGCACACGTTGAGGTCCGGGCGCGCCAGGTGCTTCAGGGTCGCGTACAGCGTCGTGGTCTTGCCCGAGCCGGTCGGCCCGGTGACGAGCACGATGCCGTGCGGGCGCTCGACCAACCGCCGCCACACCTTGAGCTCGGTGCGCGAGAAGCCCAGTTGCGCAAACGAGCGCGCGACCACCTCCGGGTCGAAAATCCGCATCACGCATTTTTCGCCGAACGCGGTCGGCATCGTCGACAGCCGCATCTCGATTTCCTGGCCGGCCGGGGTGCGGGTCTTGATCCGCCCGTCCTGCGGCCGGCGCTTCTCGGCCACGTCCATGCGCCCGAGGATCTTGATCCGCGAGGTCACCGCGGCCATCACCGCGGTCGGCATCTGATAGACCTCGTGCAAGTGGCCGTCGATCCGGAAGCGCACGTTGGAGCGCTCGCGGCGCGGCTCCAGGTGGATGTCGGACGCGCGCTGCTCGAACGCGAACTGCAGCAGCCAGTCGACGATGTAAACCACGTGCTGGTCGTCGGCGCTGAGCTTGCCGGCATCGCCGAGCTGCAGCAGCTGCTCGAAGTTCAGGATCCGCTCCGAGTCCGAGCGCAGCTTCGCGTCCTCGGCCAGGCGCACCGACTGGCTGACCCCATAGAACTCCAACTGGAAGCGGTTGACGTCGAGCGGGCTGGCGACTACCACCCGGACCTCGCGCCTCAGGATGTGCGCCAGGTCGCTCACCCAGCTCAAATCGAACGGCTCCGACGTCGCGATCAGCAGTCGGCTAGTGGTGACTTCCAGCGGCAGGATCCGGTACTGGCCGGCGTAGGCCTGGGACACGACCTGGGTGACGGTATCGACGTCGACGTTCATCGGGTCGATCTCGTAGTACGGCAGCCCGGCCTGCTCGGCCAGCCAGCGGGTGAGGGAGGTCAGGCTGATCGTCTGATCCGGGTGGGAGGCGCGCGCGACTTTCTGATTCGCGATCGCCACCAGCGGGTGCAGGCTGACCCGGGTGCTCGCCGTCGCGGCGTGGCGGATGTGGCGCGCGTCCAGCTCCGACAGCCAGCCGTCCTCGATCAGCGCCTTGAGCGTCTGGTCCAGGCTCAGCCGCTTGCCGGCTTCGAACCGGCGCTTGCGCCGCGGCGCGGGCTTGACCTGGTCGCTGCTGGTGACCAACGCTGCGGTCTCCGGGCATGAATGTGCGGGCCAGTATAACCGGCGCCGGCGCGCGCATGCCGTGCGCGGGTGCAAATCGTCCCGCAAGGGCTATACTCACTCGGTTTTTTTGATGTCCTGCCCGGATGTTGCACGAGATTTCACGAGAGGCTTTTCATTGACCCAGATGGGAGAAGCAACAAACAAAGCGCCCACGTTCCAGCAGTTCATCGACGCCCTGAGCGCCTACTGGGCGGCTCGGGGCTGCGTGATGCTGCAGCCGCTCGACACCGAGGTCGGGGCGGGGACCTTCCATCCGGCGACGTTCCTGCGCGCGCTGGGCCCGGAGCCGTGGTCCGCGGCCTATGTGCAGCCGTGCCGGCGCCCGACCGACGGCCGCTACGGCGAGAACCCGAACCGGCTGCAGCATTACTACCAGTACCAGGTGGTGCTCAAGCCCTCGCCGCCGGACATCCAGGAGATCTACCTGGGCTCGCTGCGGGCAATCGGGGTCGATCCGCTGGTGCACGACCTGCGCTTCGTCGAGGACAACTGGGAATCGCCGACCCTGGGCGCCTGGGGGCTTGGCTGGGAGGTCTGGCTCAACGGCATGGAAGTGACCCAGTTCACCTATTTCCAGCAGGCCGGCGGGCTGGACTGCAAGCCGGTCACCGGCGAGATCACCTACGGCCTGGAACGCCTGGCGATGTACCTGCAGGACGTGGACAACGTGTTCGACCTGGTCTGGACCGAGCACGAAGGACGCCGGGTCACCTACGGCGAGGTGTTCCACCAGAACGAAGTGGAGATGTCGGCGTACAACTTCGAACACGCCGACCGCGACTCGCTGCTGGAGTGGTTCGCGGCCTGCGAGCGCGAATGCGCCCGGCTGCTCGAGGCCGGGCTGCCGCTGCCGGCCTACGACCAGGCTTTGAAGGCCTCGCACACGTTCAACCTGCTGGACGCGCGCAAGGCGATCTCGGTGACCGAACGCCAGAGCTTCATTCTGCGGGTGCGCACGATGGCCAAGGGGGTGGCCGAGTCGTATCTGGAGCGCCGGCGGGCGCTCGGCTTTCCTGGGCTCGCTGTTAACCCGCATGATGCATGAGTTTCGCTGGAGATTCGTTACTCAATGACTAATAAAGAGAATCGCATGAGTATTCCCGAACGAAACGAAGGTACACGCTTCAGTGCTGCCGGTTTGTCGCCGGATTGCACGGCATATCTCGCCCGATCCCCCTTGAGCAGTAGCTACTGCTACCCCTCGGCGGACGATCGGCCAACCTATGCTCGTGGAATCCGCCGACAATTCCTGCAACTCATGCAACATGCGGGTTAGGGCCGCCGGATGAGCGAGCGCGACGACCTGCTGGTCGAGATCGGCACCGAGGAACTGCCGCCGGCCAGCCTGCTGGAGCTCGGCGCGGCGCTGTTCGAGCGCCTCACCGCGGCGCTGGCCGGGCAGGGCCTGGACTGGACCGGGTCCGATGCGCGCTGGTTCGCGACCCCGCGCCGACTGGCGGTGCTGCTGCCGGGGCTGCTCAAACAACAACCGGATCGCGAGGAGCAGCGGCTGGGTCCCGCGCTCGCCAGCGCGTTCGACGCCGCCGGCGCGCCGACCAAGGCGGCGCTCGGTTTCGCCCGCTCGGTCGGGGTCGAGGTGAGCCAACTGGCGACCATCGAAACTCCCCGCGGCCCGCGCCTGGGCCACGTGCAGCGCCGCGCCGGGGCGGCCACCGCGGCGCTGCTGCCGGAACTGCTCGGCGCGGCGCTGCAGGGGCTTCCGATCGCCCGCGCGATGCGCTGGGGCGACCGCCCCGAGAGCTTCGTGCGCCCGGTGCACTGGATCGTCGCGCTGCTCGGCGAGGAGGTGGTGCCGGGTGAGCTTTTCGGGTGCGCATTCGGCGCCGACAGCCGCGGCCATCGGTTCCACCATCCGGACCCGGTCCGGATCGCCCGGCCGGCCGATTATCCGGAGACGCTGCGCGCCGCGCGGGTGCTGGTCGATCCCGACGAGCGGCGCTCCCTGATCCGCGCCGGGGCCGAGGCCCTGGCGAATAAGGCCGGGGGCCGGGCGCGGATTCAGGAAGCCCTGGTGGACGAGGTCGTGGCGCTGACCGAGTGGCCGGTCGCGCTGATCGGCGACTTCGACCCGGCGTTTCTGGAGGTCCCGGCCGAGGCGCTGATCTCGACCATGGAGCATCACCAGAAGTTCTTTCCGCTGACCGGCGCCGACGGCAAACTGATGGCCCATTTCATCGCGGTGGCCAACCTGGAGAGCACCGCCCCGGAGGTGGTCTCGGCCGGCTTCGAGCGGGTGTTGCGCCCGCGCCTGGCCGACGCCCGGTTTTTCTGGCAGCAGGACCTGAAGCGACCGCTGGCCGAGCTCAGACCGACGCTGGATCAGATGATCTACCAGCGGCAGCTCGGCAGTCTCGGCGACAAAATCGAGCGCGTGCGCCGGCTCGCCGCCGGCATCGCCGCCGAGCTGGAAGTGGACCCCGGCGTCGTCGATCGCGCGGCGGTTTTGTGCAAGTGCGACCTGCTGACCGAGATGGTGGGCGAATTTCCCGAGCTGCAGGGGATCATGGGGCGCCACTACGCCGCCGCCCAGGGCGAGGACCCGGCGGTGGCCGCGGCGATCGAGGAGCATTACCTGCCGCGCTTCGGCGGCGACCGGATCGCCACCGCTCAGGCCGGCCGGGTGCTGGCGCTGGCCGACCGGATCGACACGCTGTGCGGAATCTTCGGCGCCGGCCTGAAACCGACCGGCAACCGCGACCCGTTCGCGCTGCGGCGCGCCGCGCTGGGGCTGATCCGCACCATGATCGAGGGCGGGATCGACGGGGACCTCGAGCGCTGGCTCGCCGCCGGCTTGGAGCCGATCGAGGCGCGCATCCCGGGCGCGGCCGCGTGCCTGGCCGAGGTGTTCGATTTCGTGATGGACCGGTTGCGGGCCTACTACGCCGAGGCCGCGATCGGCACCGACGTGTTCGAGGCGGTGTGGTCGCGGCGCCCGACCCGACCGCTGGATTTCCACCAGCGTGTCCTTGGCCTGAAAGCATTCCAGGCGCTCGATTCGGCCCAGGCCCTGGCCGTCGCCAACAAGCGGATCGGCAACATCCTGCGCAAGTCCGAGGACCCGCCCGCCCCCGAGGTCGCCACCGACCTGCTTGCCGAGCCCGAGGAGGCGGCGCTGCACCAGGCGCTCGGCGAGGTCGCCGCGAGCGCGCGGCCCCTGCTCGAGCAGCGCGATTATGCGGCGGTACTGACCCGGCTGGCGGCGCTCGGCCCGACCGTCGACCGATTCTTCGACGCGGTGCTGGTGATGGCCGAGGAAACCCCGGTCCGGCGCAATAGATTGGCGATCTTAGCCGAAGTTAAGCGTATTTTCGACGAAGTTGCCGACATATCGAGGCTTGTCGTGGAGGTATAGCTCGCATGTTGCACAAGTTGCGCTGAGAGCTGGCGGATGATTAAAGAAGATCAGTGAGTGACATGAATACCAACGAGAGCAGACCAGAGAAGCGGGACGCTGCCGGTTTGTCGCCGGATTGCACGGCGGATCTCGCCCGATCCCCCTTGGGCGATAGCTGCGACGCGCGACGGCAAATGCAAGCCGCTTCTTTGCCTGCGGCAAAACCGCAACTTGGCATTTGCCTGCGCTATCCCCCTGCGGACGATCGGACAAGCTACGCTCCCCGAAGGCCAGGCGGCGATGGCGGTTTTCGGCGAAAGCCGAAAGAAGCCTTGGCCGATCGGCCGCGAGGGGTCCGCCGACAATTCCGGCAACTCATGCAATTTGCGAGCTGCTCATGAAACTCGTGGTTCTGGGTCGCGACGGGGTGATCAACCAGGAACGCGGTTCCGGCGTGATCCGGGCCGACAACTGGGAACCGGTGCCGGGCAGCCTGGAGTCGATCGCGCGGCTGTCTCGGGCCGGCTTCCGGGTGGTCGTGGCGACCAATCAGCAGCAGATCTCGCGCGGCACGCTCGGGGTCGAGGAAATGCACGACGTGCACCAGAAGATGCTGCGACTGGTGCAGGAGGCCGGCGGCGCGATCGACGCGGTCTTCTTCGCCGCCAGCGGCAATCCCAAGGGGCACGGTCAGCGCCAGCCCAAAGTGGCGCTGCTGGACCAGATCAAAAAGCGCTACCAGGTCGATCTGGCCGACGTGTCCGTGATCGGCGATTCCAGAGAAGACCTGGAGGCGGCCAGCCATGTCGGCGCGCGCGCGGTGCTGGTGCGAACCGGCGAGGGTATGACGATGCTGGGCGAGCTGGGCGACTTCGAGGGGGTCACGATCTACAAGGACCTGGCCGGCGCCGTGGACGCGCTGCTTGGTGCCTCATGAGCCCCGCCCGCGCGTCGTCCCATCATTCGCTTTTTCCAAAAAGTGTCTATAAATCAATGTGTTAAATAATGTCGCTCTCGGCAGGTTCTGGTTTAGGCTGAGGGCGATCTGCCTGCTGCTGGTGCTGGCGATCTCGCTGATTTTTTTTGTCCCGTGCCTGATGACGACATGGTGGTCACCGTTGCCCGAGCGCTATCGGTTCGCCAATCGTTGGATGCACTTTTTCATCGGCTGCCTGCGCGTTGTCGTGGGCATCGAGCATCGGGTCGAGGGACTGGAAAAAGTGCCCGCCGGGGCGGTGATATTTTTCTCCAAGCACCAGTCGACCTGGGAAACGCTGGTATTCCAGACGCTGTTTCCCCATTACGTGTGGATCCTGAAAAGGGAGGCGTTGCGGATCCCGGTTTTCGGCTGGGGACTGGCGACGCTGGAGCCGATCGCGATCGACCGCCGCGCCGGGCGAGACGCGGTCACCCAGATCAAGGAACAAGGGATCCCACGGCTGCGTTCCGGCATCAGCATCTTGATTTTCCCGCAAGGCACTCGGGTGGCGCCGGGCGAGTACCGCCGGTACAAGCTCGGCGGCGGCATCCTGGCCGCCGCCTCGGGCGCGCCGGTGGTCCCGATCGCCCACAACGCCGGCATCTACTGGCCGCCGAAGCGGCTCCTGGTGGCGCGATCCGGCACCATCCGAGTGCGCATCGGCGAGCCGCTCGACCCGACCGGCTTGGCGCCGGAGGACATTACCAACCGGCTGGAGCAGTGGATCGAGGCGAACACCGAGGAACTAGAGCGTCTCGCCGAGACTCCGATCAAAGGAGACGAGTAGCTCCCTTTGCGCCGAACGCAAAACGAGATTGTTGGAACTTGAGCAAAGAGCTTCGTGAACCGCTGGACAGTCTGTTTGAGTCTGGTGGCGCTGCTGGGGGGCGGTGCTGCCGGCGCGTGCACCTATGCGCAGCCACCGATCCACGAGGTCGACCCCGCCGAAGCGCTTGTCGACGTCCAAGCGCCGGGCCAGGTGGCCGGGCGCGTCGTGCGGGTACAGCGCGGTCGATCCAGGCTGTTGCTCAAGAGCAGTTGCGACGACCTAGGGATTATCGAGATCGAGATCGACGCTGCCGAAGACGATCGGACCGCGCCCGACGAACTCGGCTACCGGCTCGAGCTGAGCGCGGGTAGGCTCCCCCGCGGACTGAACCTACCGCCGGATGCGATTCGTGTCGGCCCCGATCGACGCGTTCTGCTGGTCTGGCCGGACCGTGGCCCGCGCCGAAAAGTCGACTTTCAACTGACCGTCCAAGCCGTAGACAAAGCCGGCAATGCCGGCCCCCCATCCGAGTCCATCCCCGTAACCAATTGAATCAAAAAAGGTCATTTTGCGACGCGGCGCAAAAGGAGCTACACGTCTAAGTTGCTGACATTCAGCGCATTACTTTCGATGAATTCCCGGCGCGGCTCGACCAGGTCGCCCATCAAGGTGCTGAACACCTCGTCGGCGGCGACCGCGTCCTCGACCGTGACCCTGAGCAGGCGGCGGCTCTCCGGATTGACGGTGGTCTCCCAGAGCTGTTCCGGGTTCATCTCGCCGAGGCCCTTGAAGCGCTGGATCGAGCGCCCCTTGCGGGCTTGTGTCATCAGCCATGATTCCACCTCGTCGAAGCGCTCTACCGGCTGGCGCTGGGCGCCGCGGACCACCTCGGCACCGGGCTGAATCAGCCCGGAGAGCTTGGCGCCCAGCCGGGTCAGCGCCTGGTAGTCGGGGCCGTCGAAGAACTCGGGCGGAATCACCCGCTCGGTGTCCACGCCGTGGACGAACTGGCGGCAGCTCAGGCCGTCGGGGCCTGCGGCGATCCGGTAGCTCTGGTTGTTCCTGGCGTCGGCGTTCAGCGCTGCTTCGAGCTCGGCGCTCCACGAGGAGAGTTTCGCCGGCGCGCCGAACCGGTCGCTGCCGATCGGCTCCACGCCCATCAGCGCGCGCAGCACCCGGGCATCGTACTTGGCCGACATCCGCCCGATCGCCGCCTTGACCGCCTGATAGTGCTTCAGCAGGTCCTCGAGCCCCGGCCCCTTCAGCGGCGGCACGTCGGGATCGTAAACCAGTTCGGCCCCGTCGAGTGCCCGCGCCAGCAGGTACTGGTTGAGCTCCAGGTCGTCCTTCAGGTAATCCTCCTGGTTGCCGTACTTGACCTTGTACAGCGGCGGCTGCGCGATGAAGATGTGGTTGCGCTCGATCAGCTCGGGCATCTGCCGGTAGAAAAATGTCAGCAGCAAGGTGCGGATGTGCGACCCGTCGACGTCGGCGTCGGTCATGATGATGATCCGATGGTAGCGCAGCTTGTCGGGATCGAACTCGTCCTTGCCGATGCCGCACCCGAGCGCGGTGATCAGGGTTCCCACCTCGGGCGAGCCCAGCATCTTGTCGAAGCGCGCCTTCTCCACGTTCAGGATCTTGCC
>JBFJNB010000050.1:0-9893 GCA_041633655.1 Lysobacterales bacterium
ACGTGATCCCGAAGGGCGTGCGTCATTGCCCGACCGCGCGGGAGGAATGCCTGGTGATGCTGATCGAGCACAAGGACACGCTGCATACCGGCACCACCCAGACCGCCAAGACCCGCGGCATCGGCGACCAGCTCCGCCCGCTCTAGCGCGGCAGAAGGAGTGGGTGCCCGCGGCTTCATCCTCCAGGCCAGCTACCGCGTGCAGGCGGGGGTTCCGGTGGTGTACCTGTTCGGGAAGCTGGAGGACGGGTCCACGTTTCTGATCCGCGACCGCCGCCAGGTGCCACGTTTCTACATCCGCGCCGCCGACGAGGAGGCCGCGCGCGCGCTGGGTGCGGTTCGCATCGCCCATTCGCAGCGCCGCACCTTCGCCGCCGAGCCCACCTGCCGGGTCGAGCTGCCGACTCCCGGCGACACCCCGGCGCTGCGCGACCGCCTGCACGCATCGGGCATCGACACGTTCGAGGCCGACGTGCGCTTCGCGGTGCGCTATTTGATCGATCGCGGTGTGCGCGGCGGCTGCGAGATCGAGGGCCACGCGCGCGCCGGCTCCGGGACCCGGATTCTGTTCGAGGACCCGGAGCTGACCCCCGCGCCGGTCCCGCTCACCCCGGCGGTGCTGTCGTTCGACATCGAGACCGATCCCAAGGCCAAGCAGTTGCTGGCGATCTCGCTCTACGGTTGCGGCGCCGACGAGGTCCTGATCTGCGATCCCGATCGGCGCGAGATGCCGCCGCAGGCGCGCGCCTTTGGCGACGAGCACGCGCTGCTGGACGCGTTCTGCGCGCGCATCGGCGAACTCGACCCCGACGTCCTGACCGGCTGGAACGTGATCGATTTCGATCTGAGCGTGCTGGAGCGGATCGCGCGCCGCGTGCACCATCCGCTCGAGCTCGGGCGCGACCCCGGCCGGCTGCGCATTCGCGCCGCGCGCGGCTATTTCGGCTCCGGCAGCGCGTCGATCCCGGGCCGCCTCGTGCTCGACGGCATCGACCTTCTGCGCGGCGCGTTCGTGCGCATGGACGACTACTCGCTGGATGCGGTCGCCCAGGAGGTGCTGGGCGAGGGCAAGGTGCTGGAAGGCGATGCAGGGGGTCGCGCGCGCGAGATCATGCACAACTACGCCGAGGATCTGGAAACCTTCGCGCTGTACGCGCGCACCGACGCGCGCCTGGCGCTGGAGATCGTCGAGAAGATGAAGCTCATCGAGCTGGCGTTCGCCCGCAGCGCGCTGACCGGGATGACCCCGGATCGGGTCGCGGCCAGCATCGCCTCGTTCGATTTTCTGTATCTGTCGGCGCTCCACAAACGCGGGATCGTCGCGTCGACGGTGCGATCGAGCGATTCGCGGGTGTCGGTGGCGCAGGCCGGCGGCGAAGTGTTCGAGCCGCGCACCGGAGTCCATGACGGGGTCTGGGTGTTCGACTTCAAGAGCCTGTATCCGAGCATCATCCGCACCTTCAACATCGACCCGCTCGGGTTCGTGGCCGCGCCCACGCCCGGGGACGAGGCGCTGATCGTGATCGACGAGCAGGCCGCTTTTCGGCGCGGCCCGGCGATCCTGCCGCAGATGCTGGACGGGCTGTTTCCCCAGCGCGAGCTGGCCAAGGAAGCGGGCGATCCGGTCGCATCGCAGGCGATCAAGATCCTGATGAACTCGTTTTACGGGGTGCTCGGAACTCCCGCGTGTAGGTTTCACAACCCCGCGATCGCCAACGCGATCACCGGTCTGGGGCGCCACCTGCTGCAGTGGACCCGGCGCTGGTTCGAACAACAAGGCTACCCGGTGCTGTACGGCGACACCGACAGCCTGTTCGTGTCGTCGCCCGGCGGCGCCGACGTGCACGCGAAGGGCGAGCGCCTGGCCGCGGCGGTCACCCGCGCCGTGGGCGGCTACGTCGGTTCGCGCTGGCGGGTCGAGAGCCGGCTCGAACTCGAGTTCGAGAAGCTCTACCAGCGGCTGTTCCTGCCGTCGGTGCGGCACGGCGAGGCGGGCGCGCGCAAGCGCTACGCGGGGCAGCAACAGGGCGCCGACGAGGTCGAGTTCGTCGGCATGGAGGTGGTCCGGCGCGACTGGACCGAACTGGCCAAGCAGGTGCAGCGCGAGCTGTATGCGCGCCTGTTCGCAGACCAGGCGGTGGATGCGTACCTGGCCGACGTCGTGGCCCGGGTCCGCGCCGGCGAGCTCGACGATGAGCTGATCTACCACAAGGGCTTGCGCAAGCGGCTCAGCGAGTACACCGCCAGCACCCCGCCGCACGTGGCCGCGGCGCGCAAGTCGCCCAATCCGCCCGGGCGGATCGTCTCCTACGTGATCACCACCGACGGCCCCGAGCCGCTGGACGCCCGGGTCCACCCTCTGGACCGGGAGCACTACGTGGACAAGCAGATCAAGCCGGTTGCCGAGCCGGTGCTGGCGACCCTGGGCCTGAGCTTCGAGCAGGTCATCGGCGACGACCGCCAGATGGGACTGTTCTGAGCGGAAGCCGGTAGACCAGCGCGCCCTTTGAAGTACACTTTCGGGTGGCTGGGATCAGCCTCTCCACTTGAGGTGCCGCGATGATTGGCCGAATGGTCTGCTTGCTGGCGCTGGCCTTGTTGCCGGGCCGCCTCTGGGCGTTCTTCAACCTGGTCGAGTCGAATACGTTCCGGGTTGTCAGCGAAGGAACCGAGGTCGGAAGCCCGCTGTTCCTTGAGGCCGACGCCTTCATCCTCCAAGGGTGTCACCAGGCGCATCACCTGCGGGTCGAAGTGCATCAAATGTCGCTGGAATCGGCCGGGCAGCCGTTCGCCCCGCTGCAGCGCATCGAGGTCGAGATCGTCGACGAGGGGCCGCTTGAGGGTGTGTTCTGCGATCAGGTCCTTGAAGCACGGTTCAGGCTGCCGATCGGCGAATTACTCGGACCCCGTGTCGTGGTGACCGCGTCGCTAACCGACCGGGTGCTGGTGCAAGGAAAGGAGCAGTTTCAGACCGCCCCGCTGTTCGAAGGCGGGCTCCTACTGGACCGGCCGCTGATTCCGGTGGTTCGGCCCGCTCAGCCGACGGTGCTGGATCCGATCAGCGTCACCGTCAACACCAACAGCGTGTGCATCGAGACGGTCAGCAGTCCGTTGCTGGTTCGGGTGTGGGCCCTCGGGCCGGGGGACAGCAACTGCCACGGTGATTGGCGCCTGGAACAGGTCGGCCTTGGCCGGCTGGCGGCCGGCACCCGGGTCCAGATTGAGACCAGCCACACGACGGCGTCAGCGCGCTTCTTGCACATCGATTCGGGCATCCCCTCAGTCGTCGGTGATTTTCAGGACCTGCTTGCGTTCGCGGTCAGCCATTCAGTCCCGCCGCAAGCCTCGGGGAGCTGGTACAACCCGGAAAACCCGGGGCGCGGTTTGAGCGTGCAAGTCATCAGCGGCCAGCGGCTGATCGCGTACTGGTACACGTTCGACCCAAACGGGGCTCCCGCATGGATCTTCGGCGACGGCCGGGTGCTGCCGCCGTCGGCGGAGAGCCTGGACGTCACCGTACGCTTCGACGCGTTCCTGGTCGCGGGCGGCGTGTTCGGCCCGGGCTTCGACCCTGACACGGTCGAACTGGAGCCATGGGGCGAGTTCGATCTGGTGTTCAGCGCCTGCCACCAGGCCCAGCACAACTGGCGCCCCGCTGGGGAAGAGTGGTCGCCGGGCAGCGAGGCGATCGAGCAACTGGCGGGAATCGGGGGGTTCGACTGCGGGACGCGCTGACCGGTGCAGCCTGCACTAATCCTCGATCCGGTCGATCCACCGGTAGTTTTCGCGCTCGATGCGGCGCTCGCCGTCGAAGCGGTACGCGACCAGCTTGCCGCCGGGCTTGGCGACCGAGTAATCCAGGCAGGCGACGTTTTCCGCCAGCGGCTCGGGTTCGCCCTCCAGCCAGTAGTGGCCGACGAACACCGGCGGTTCGCTCGGCGCATAGTCGAGCGCGCGCTCGGTCGCGATCGGCTCGCGCGGCAGGCGCTCACGCGCGCTGTCGGGGCCGAGGAACGCGTCGTGGTAGGTGGTCGCGGCCCGGTCCCACCAGCGCACCCGCATGGTGTCGCGCACGGTGCCGTCCTTGTCGCGGAACGTGATCCCGCTCGGCAGCGCAATCTCCAGGCCCTTGAGAATCGTCTCGATCGCCTCGTACTGCCACTCGTCGGGGCGGGCCGAGGCTTGCAGCAGCCGGTCCCCGAGCAGGTGGCCGCCGTCCTGGAACTCGCGGATACGGGTGAGCCAGCGCGGGTCCCAGCAGGCGTGGATGACCCGGATCTCCCCGAGGTCGAGCCACAGCGGCAGGGTCTTGAACCAGTCGATGACCTCGGCGTGATCGGCCGGTCGATCGCCGTAGGCGTCCAGAAACGCCCGGTGCTGGCGGGTGTTCTTGTCCGAATTGGGACGCAGGTAACCATCGCCGTCGGGGTCCGGGGTGCAAAAGGCGATCGCGTTGTACTCGTGGTTGCCCATGACCGCCAGCGCGGTTTCCGCCTCGACCATCGGGCGCACGACGTCGAGCACCTCGCGCTGGTGCGGGCCGCGATCGATGAAATCGCCGAGGAAAACCGCCTGCCGCGCGGGGTGCCGGTAGACGCCGTCGGCGGCCCGGTAGCCGAGCCGCTTGAGCAGCGAGTGCAGGGTGCTCGCGCAGCCGTGGACGTCGCCGATCAGGTCGTAGCTCATCGTCCCGGTACCTGGCGGTAGGGGGCGTGGCTGTAGTATTTCGGCCGCCGGTCCAGCCGCACGTGCAGCCAATAGACGCCCAGGCCGGCGGTGCTGACCCAGAGTGGATCCGCCCCGAGGCGCGCCGTGACCGCGTCGCCGATCGCCGCCCACAGCGCGTGCTGCTGGTCCGGCGGCGCGGCGGCGGTGAACGCGGCCAGGTGCGGGTAGCCGGGGGCGGCCGGGTCCGGGCAGGGGACGACCAGGTGGGCATCGCCGCCGAGGTTGTCGAACGCGACCACCCGCCGCGCGCCCGCGTCCCGAAAATACGCTGCGAACGGGCCCGGCTCGACCGGCGCGGCGGCCAGCGCCGGGCTATCCACCAGCACGAACTCGAACGTCTGGTCGACGGTGTCGCGGGTGACCGGGGGCATCTCCCAGAAATACGCCGCGAACGGCGCTTCGGCCAGCAGCGCGATGAACCAGCGCCGGAACGCGGGGTCGCTGCGCCAGCCGGAAACGGCGTCGGCGTAGCGCAGCGGCCGGCCCTCGCGGCGCGGCGCGTACTGGCGTACCCGCTCGCTCAAGAATGGGTGCCCGCACCGAGCAGGGGGCTGAGCACGCGGTCGATCTCGGCCAGCGTCTCGGCGCTCAAGCGCACCCCGGAGGCGGCGGCGTTCTCGCTCACCTGCTCGGGGCGCGATGCGCCGACGATCGCCGAGGAGACGTTCTCCTGGCGCAGCACCCAGGCCAGCGCGAGCTGGCTCATGCTCAGGCCCAGGCCCTCGGCGATCGGCTGCAGGCCCTGAATCGTCTCCAGCGCCGCGGCGGACTGATAGCGGCCCATGAAGCCGCTCATCTTCGGGCTGGCCGCGCGCGAGTCCGCGGGCGGCGGGCGTCCCGGGCGGTACTTGCCGCTCAGCACCCCCTGCGCCAGCGGCGACCAGACGATCTGGCCGATCCCGTTGGCCGCGCACAGCGGGATCACCTCGCGCTCCGGCTCGCGCCACAGCATCGAGTACTGCGGCTGGCTGGACACGAACCGCGCCACCCCGGGCAGGTCCAGCGCCGACTGGATCTCGACCGGCCGCCACTCGCTGAACCCGATATAGCGCGCCTTGCCGGCCTCGACCACCTCGGTAAGCGCGGTCATGGTCTCGTCCAGCGGGGTGTCCGGGTCGTAGCGGTGGCACTGGTAGAGGTCGACGTACTCGGTGCCCAGGCGCTCGAGCGACGCATCGACCTGCTTCAAAACCTGGGCCCGCGACAGCCCGCGGTCGGTGTCCGACATCGGGAAGTAGAGCTTGGTGGCGAGCAGGTAGGAATCGCGCGGATAATCTGCCAGGATGCGGCCCAGCGAGCGCTCGGCGGCGCCGAGGCCGTACACGTTGGCGGTGTCGAAGAAGTTGATCCCGGCGTCGAACGCCGCGCGCACGCATTCGGCCGCACCCTGCTGGTCCACGCCGACGCCGTAGGTCAGCCACGAACCGAGCGAGATTTCCGAGACGCGAAGGTCACTGGCGCCGAGTTGGCGGTACTGCATGAGCGGTCCTTTCGTTCGCGGTTTTCGAGGACTGTACCATGGGCTAGGTACATTCCGGGGCTTCCCATGGCGCGCCGTTCGCAGTAAGATGTAAATGAGATTCATTATCATTTAGAACCGAATGGCCAAATCCCCGACCAGGACGCTTGCAGACTTGAAACCCGGAGAAAACGGGGTCGTGGCCGGCTTCGCCCGTTACGACGCGATGACCTACCGGATCATGCAGTTAGGCGTGCTCGAAGACACCCCGCTTCAGGTCTTGCGCCGCGCGCCATTCAGCGATCCGATCGAGATCCGGGTCAAGGACTACTCGCTGTCGCTGCGCCGCGATGAGGCGGATCGGATCAACATCCGCGACTAGCGGCACCGCCGCTTCCTCGCAAACCCCGATGGATCGTACAGCGTCAACGCCGCGCGCGGTCACCGTCGCGGTCTGCGGCAACCCCAACACCGGCAAGAGCACGGTGTTCAACGCGCTGACCGGGCTGCGCCAGAAGGTCGCCAACTATCCCGGGGTCACGGTCGACCGGCGCACCGGAGTGTGCCGGATCGGCGCGCGCGAGCTGCACCTGGTCGACGTGCCCGGGACCTACTCGCTGGCGGCGCACTCGCCCGACGAGATGATCGCGGTGGACGTGCTGCTCGGCTACGTCGAGGAACTCGACCCGCCGGACGTGATCCTGGCGATCCTCGACGCGTCCAACCTGCGCCGCAACCTGTTCCTGCTAGGGCAGATCCTGGAGATCGGCAAACCCGTGGTGGTCGCGCTCAGCATGGGCGATCTGGCCGCGCGCCGCGGCTTGCGCATCGATCCGGTCCGGCTCGCCGACGAGCTGGGGGTCCCGGTGGTGCCGGTGACGGTGAGCCAGGGGGTCGGCGTCGACGCGCTGAAGTCCGCGCTGATCGAAGTGCAGGCGGCGCCCCGGCACAAGATCACGCCGGCGCTGCCGGAGCTGTGGCAGCGGGTCCGCGAGCTGATCAAGACCGGCGTCACCCGGCTCAACGCGTTCGAGCTGGAGCGCGCGGTGATCGACGCCGACTACGCGCTGGAGCGGATCGCGGTGCACGACGATGCGGCGCTGCGGGCCACCCTGGAGCAGATCAGAAACGAGCTGTCCCAGGGCGAGCCGCTGCCGGCGCTGGAGGCGCGCCGCCGCTACCAGTGGGCGGACCGGATCGTGGCCGCCTGCGCCGAGGCCATCCCGCCGGCGCCGGCGCGCTGGGTCGGCTATCTGGAACGGTTCTCGAGCCATCCGGTCGGGGGGCTGGTGCTGTTCTTCGCGGTGATGGCGATGGTGTTCCAGGCGGTGTTTTCCTGGGCCACGCCGCTGATGGATTCGATCGACGCGGCCAGCGGGTGGTTGAGCGGGCTGATCGCGACCCACCTGCCCCCGGGCGCGCTGGCCAGCCTGCTGGCCGACGGGGTCGTCGCCGGGGTCGGCGCGGTGGTGATCTTCCTGCCCCAGATCCTGATCCTGTTCGCGTTCATCATCGTGCTGGAGGACACCGGCTACATGGCGCGCGCGGCGTTCCTGATGGACCGGTTCATGCGCGCCTGCGGGCTGTCCGGCACCTCGTTCATCCCGATGCTGTCGAGCTTCGCGTGCGCGGTGCCGGGGATCATGGCGACCCGGGTGATTCCGAACCACCGCGACCGGGTCGCGACCATCGTCGCGGCGCCGTTCATGACCTGCTCTGCGCGGCTGCCGGTCTACGCGCTGCTGATCGCCGCGTTCGTCCCGAAGACCACGGTGCTCGGATTCCTGAACGTCCAGGGCCTGGTCCTGTTCGCGCTGTACCTGCTCGGGATCGCCGGCGGCGTGTTCACCGCGTGGTGGATGAAACGCACGCTCTTGCGGGGCACCACGCCCGCGTTCCTGATGGAGCTGCCGGCCTACCGGCTGCCGAACTTCAAATCGGTGCTGATCAAGATGCTGGAGCGCGGGCGGATCTTCCTGCGCCGTGCCGGCACCGTCATCTTTACGGTCGCGGTCATCGTCTGGGGCCTGGCGTACTTTCCACGCTCCGACGAGATCGACCGGCGCTACGATGCGGTCGCCGCCGCGGTAACGGCCAACTCGCAGGACGATCAGGTCCGGGCCGAGGCACTGGCCGCGATCGAGCACCAGCGCGCCGCGATGCAACTCGAGAACAGTGCGCTGGGTGCGATCGGACAGGCGATCGAGCCGCTGTTTCGACCGCTCGGCTGGGACTGGAAGATCTCGGCCGCGGTGGTCGCGTCGTTCCCGGCGCGTGAGGTCGTGATCGCGGTGCTGGGCACGATCTACGCGGTCGGGTCCGAGGTCGAGGAGACCGACGCCGGCCTGATCGAGCGCCTCCACAGCTCGCGCCGGGCGGACGGCACCCCGGTGTTCTCGCTGCCGGTCGCGTTGGGCTTGATGGTGTTCTACGCGTTTTGTCTTCAGTGCGTGGCCACGGTCGCGACGATGCGGCGCGAGACCAATTCGTGGCGCTGGCCGATCTTCGCCTGGACCTACATGACCGCGTTCGGTTACCTGGGCGCGTATCTGACCTACAACATCGCTACGAGGTGGGCGTAATGTCGACCGGCTTGCAGGAATGGCTGGCGCTGGCGATCGTGGTCGCGGTCGCGGCGGTCGGTGCCTGGCGCTGGTGGGCCCGGCGCAAGGCGAAGGCCTGCGGCACCTGCGCGACCGACGGCTGCGGCGTGCGCCAGGAGCCGACCGATGACGACGTCCGGGTGCTGGCCAGGCCCGAGGTGACGTTTACCAAGCGCGACTGAATCGTGCAATACGCGGGCCCAGGAGGAACCGAATGCCGAAGATCAATCCGGACGACGCGCCGGCCGCCCGCGGCTCGCACTACCCGGCGCCGTTCGACGAACCGTGCCGCGAGCGCTCCTGGCAGTCACTCGGCGACGCCGTCGGGCTGACCCAGTTCGGGGTCAACCTGGTCACGCTGCCGCCGGGGGCCTGGTCCAGCCAGCGCCACTGGCACTCGCACGAGGACGAATTTGTCTTCGTTCTCGATGGCGAGGTGGTCATGGTCACCGACGCGGGCGAGGAGACGCTGGTGCCGGGCGACTGCGCCGGCTTCAAGGCGGGCGAGCGCGACGGCCACCATTTTCAGAACCGCTCGGCCGGGGACGTCCGGTTACTGGTCGTGGGTTCGCGCAACGACCAAGACCACGGCGAGTACCCGGACATCGACATGGTGTTTACCGCCGGGCGCTACTCGAGTCGCGGCAGCTACTACCGGCACAAGGACGGCACGCCCTATTGAATTACATCGTGCTCGGCATCGCCGGACTGGCGGCGGTCTGGACCGCGATCGCGTTCTGGTCTCCGGGCCCGCTCGACACCGATCCGGTATGGGTCCGGCGAATCCTGGCGCTGATGGGCGGGTGGTTCCTGGTCTGCGGGCTGTGGACCTATGCTAGGCGCCCGGGTGCGGCCAGCGGATTGTTTTGCGCCTATTGCGCGCTGGCCTGCATCCACTGGGGCGGCGTCATCGGCAGCGGGGATCAGGCCGCCGACCGGGTTTTGCTGTTCGCGTTCGTCACGTTCGGGGTCGCGCTGGCCGAGGGGACCTTTCTGCATCTGGCGATCAGTTTTCCGTCGGTGGCCCTCCACCGGGCGATCGCCGTGGGGGTCTACCTGCCCGCGGTGGTCGCCGCGGCCATCACGGTGGCGTCGCTCGCGACC
>JBFJNB010000051.1:0-9847 GCA_041633655.1 Lysobacterales bacterium
CTCCGACGGGTTTTCGCGACCGGATCTCGGAGACTTCACCGATGTCAGAAGCCACAGCGGCCGGCCTTGAGCCGCCGCTCAAGGACGGCAAGATCAAAGGATCCGACCTGTTCGTCAAGGCGCTCGAAAACGAGGGCGTCGAGTACGTGTTCGGGGTCCCGGGGGAGGAGAACCTGGACCTGCTGGAGTCGCTTCGTGCATCGAGCATCCAGCTGATCCTGACGCGGCACGAGCAGGGTGCCGGGTTCATGGCCGCGACCTACGGGCGCCTGACCGGCCATACCGGCGTCTGCCTGGCCACCCTCGGCCCCGGGGCGACCAACTTCGTCACCGCGGCGGCCTACGCCCAGCTCGGCGGGATGCCGATGCTGATGATCACCGGGCAGAAGCCGGTCAAGAAGTCCAAGCAGGGCCGCTTTCAGATTCTCCAGACGGTGCCGATGTTCGTGCCGATCACCAAGTTCGCCAAGCAGATCGTCAATGCCAACACGATCCCGAGCCTGGTGCGCGAATCGTTCCGGCTGGCAGAGCAGGAACGGCCCGGCGCGGTCAATCTCGAATTGCCGGAAGACATCGCCGACGAGTACACGACCAATCGCTTCGTCTATCCGATCAGCCGGCCGCGGCGCCCGGCGCCGGACCACAAATGCATCGATCAGGCGATCGCGATGATCCGCGCCGCCAAGCGCCCGCTCTTGCTGATTGGCGCGGGCGCCAACCGCAAGCGGGTCCAGAGCGCGCTCGCCGAATTCGTCGACCGGACCGGGATTCCCTTCTTCAACACCCAGATGGGCAAGGGCGTGTTGAGCGATTACCACCCGCTCTACGTCGGCACCGCGGCGCTGTCGGATACCGATTACCTGCATTGCGCGATCGATCGCGCCGATCTGGTCATCAACGCCGGCCACGACGTGATCGAGAAGCCGCCGTTCGTCATGGAAGAGGGCGGCAAGCAGGTGATCCACGTCAACTTCTCCCCGGCCGAGGTAGACGAGGTCTATTTCCCGCAGCTCGAGGTCGTCGGCGACATCGCGGCCAGCCTGCGCGCGATCACCGCCGGACTCAAGAAACCAGGCGACTGGGACTTCGACTACTTCATGCGGGTGCGCGAGCAGGTGCTCGAGTCGATCGGAGAGGGCGCCGACGACCCCGGCTATCCGCTGAAACCGCAGCGGCTCGTCGCCGACGTGCGCCGGGCGATGCCGGAGGACGGCATCATCGCGCTCGACAACGGCATGTACAAGATCTGGTTCGCGCGCAACTACCGCGCGCACCAGCCGAACACGGTGTTACTGGACAACGCGCTGGCGACGATGGGGGCCGGGCTGCCGTCGGCGATGATGGCGGCGCTGATGTACCCGCAGCGCAAGGTCATGGCGATCTGCGGCGACGGCGGATTCATGATGAACAGCCAGGAGATGGAAACCGCGGTGCGGCTGAAGCTGAACCTGACGGTGCTGATCCTGCGCGACGACGCCTACGGGATGATCAAGTGGAAACAGGCCGCCGGCGGTTTTCCGGACTACGGCCTGGACTACGGCAATCCGGACTTCGTCAAGTACGCCGAGTCCTACGGCGCCGCCGGCCACCGCGCGGAAACCACCGAGGGTTTCCTGCCGCTGTTGAAGAAAACCCTGGAAAGCCCCGGGGTCGATCTGATCGACGCGCCGGTGGACTACTCGGAAAACGTCAAGGTGCTGATCGAGGAACTGGCCCAGAAGGTCTGTCTGCTGTGAGCCCGCACATTGCCTGGGTTTCGCTAGGTGCGCCGATCAAATCGGTTGAACCAACGAAAAACCTCAATTCCTGGATGACCGACCAATATCAAAACGGAGACGCTGCCGGCTTGTCGCCCGATTGCACTGCACCTCTCGCCCGATCCCCCTTGAGCGATAGCTACGGCTATCCCTCGGCGGGCGATCGACCAAGCTGTGCTCGTGGAATCGACCGACAATTCCGGCAACCCAAGCAATGTGCGGGCTGACGCGGTGAACGACGAGCCGACCGGCTACCGGCGGCTGCTGAATCCGGCGCTGAACAAGAGCACCGGGTTCTCCGAGGAGGAGCGCGACCGCTTCCACCTGCGCGGCCTGCTGCCCCCGAAGATCTTCTCTATGGAGCAGCAGGAGCGGCGGGTGCTGGCCAATCTGCGGCGCAAGGGGTCGGACATCGAGCGCTTCATCTTTCTGCAGGGGCTGCACGACCGCAACGAAACCCTTTTCTTCCGCACCGTGATCGACCACATCGTCGAGATCATGCCGCTGATCTACACCCCGACGGTCGGTCAGGCCTGCCTCGAGTTCGCCGACATCTTCCGCCGGCCGCGCGGGTTGTATCTGACCGCGCGCGACCGCGGCCGGGTGATCGACGTGCTGCGCAACTGGCCCCGGCGCGACGTGCGCATCGCGGTGATGACCGACGGCGAGCGGATTCTGGGCTTGGGCGATCTGGGCGCCAACGGAATGGGCATCCCGATCGGCAAGCTGTCGCTGTACGTGGCCGGGGCCGGGATCCGTCCCGAGTACTGCCTGCCGGTCATGATCGACGTCGGCACCAACAACCGTAACCTGCGTGAAAACCCGCTCTACCTCGGGCTCGACCAGGACCGGCTCCGCGGCGAGGAGTACGATGCGCTGCTGGACGAGATCGTCGATGCCTGCCAGAAGGTGTTTCCGGGAATCCTGATCCAGTTCGAGGATTTCGTTACCGATAACGCGTTCCGGCTGCTCGGGCGCTACCGCGACCAGGTGCTGTGCTTCAACGACGACATCCAGGGCACCGCCGCGGTGGCGCTGGCCGGCGTCGAGGCCGCGACCCGGATCTCCGGGATTCCGCTGACCGAACAGCGGGTGCTGTTTCTCGGGGCGGGCTCCGCGGCGACCGGCATCGGCGACCTGCTGGTTCAGGCGCTGGTGACCGAGGGCATGAACGAGGGCGAGGCCCGCCGCCGCCTGTGGTTCTGCAATTCCCATGGACTGCTGACCGCATCGTCCGAGGGGCTGGCACCGCACAACCTGCCCTACGCGCACGAGCTCGCGCCGATGACGTTTCTGGAGGCGATCGCCGCGCACAAGCCGACCACGCTGATCGGGGCGACCGGGCGGCCGGGGACGTTCACCGAGCAGGCGCTGAAACTGCTGGCCCGGCTGTGCGACCGCCCCGCGGTATTCGCGCTTTCGAATCCGACTGCCAACGCCGAGTGCTCGGCCCGCGAGGCTTACGAGTGGACCGAGGGCCGGGCGATCTTCGCCAGCGGCTCGCCGTTTTCCCCGGTCGAGTACGACGGACGGGTCTTGCACCCGGGGCAAGGCAACAACGCCTATATCTTCCCGGGCGTGGGCCTGGGCGCGATCGCCAGCGGGGCGCGGCGCCTGACCGATGGCATGTTCCTGGCCGCTGCGCGGGCGCTGTCCCGGACCGTGGACCAGGAGACGCTGGACGGGGGCTCGATCTATCCGCCGTTGACCGATATCCGCGCGGTTTCGCTCGAACTCGCCGTGGCGGTGGCCGAGCAGGCCCAGCGCGAGAACGCAACGGCCGAGACGCGCACCGACTGGCGCGCGTTCATCGAGCCGCAAATGTATGATCCCCGTTATTGATTGAGTCTGTTTCCGGAGGCAGCATGATCGAGCGACCCCTTTCCCCCCATCTGCAGGTGTACCGGCCGCAGCTGACCTCGGTGCTGTCGTTCACGCACCGGGCCACCGGCGTACTGCTGTCGGCCGGCGCGATCTGGGTGGTCTACTGGCTGTACGCGGTGGCGCAAGGGCCCAGTGAGTTCATCGGGGCGCAGGCGATCGCCGCGGGATGGATCGGGCGGGTGGTGCTGCTGGGGCTTCTATTCTCGACCTTCTTTCACCTCGCCAATGGCGTGCGTCACCTGTTCTGGGATGCCGGCTGGTGGCTGGAACTGGAGCCCGCCTATCGCAGCGGCTGGGTAGTGGTCGCGGTCTCGGTCGCGGCGACGGCTTACTTCGGCTGGCTGCTGATCGGGGGTGCGCCATGAGTCTGGTGCATCCGCTGGCGCGCGTGATCGGGCGCGGCAGCGCCAAATCGGGCGTCCAGCACTGGTGGATCCAGCGGTTGACCGCGATCGCGCTCGTTCCCCTGACCCTGTGGGCGGTATTCGCGGTCGCGGGCAAGGTCGGCCTCGGGCACGCCGCGGTTCACGCCTGGCTTTCCGATCCGCTCAACGCGGCGTTGATGGTGGCCTGGGTGGTCAGCATGCTGTACCACGCGCAGCTCGGGCTGCAGGTCGTGATCGAGGATTACGTGCACGCGCCGTGGCTCGAGATGGGCTGCCAGATCGCGGTCAAGTTCGCCTGCGCGCTCGGGATCATCATCGCGGTGCTGTCGATTCTGAGAATCGTCATCGGAGGTGCCGGATGAGCCCCGCGTATCCACTGATCGAGCATTCCTACGACGTGGTCGTGGTCGGCGCCGGCGGCGCCGGCCTGCGCGCGACCATGGGCCACGCGGCCACCGGCCTGCGCACCGCGTGCCTGACCAAGGTGTTTCCGACCCGTAGCCACACCGTCGCGGCGCAGGGCGGCATGAGCGCCGCGCTCGGCAACATGGGCGAGGACGACTGGCGCTGGCACATGTACGACACGATCAAGGGCTCGGACTGGCTCGGCGATCAGGATGCGATCGAGTACATGTGCCGGGAGGCGATCCCGGCGGTGATCGAGCTGGAGCACTACGGGGTGCCGTTTTCGCGCACCGAGGCGGGCAAGATCTACCAGCGGCCCTTCGGCGGCATGACCACGCACTTCGGAAAAGGCACCGCGCAGCGCACCTGCGCCGCGGCCGACCGTACCGGGCACGCGATCCTGCACGCGCTGTACCAGCAGTCGCTGAAACACGACGCCCAGTTCTTCATCGAGTTCTTCGCCACCGACCTGATCATGGATGGCGACGGCGCCTGCCGCGGGGTGCTGGCGCTGGAGCTAAACACCGGGCAGATGCACCTGTTCCGTTCGCAGGCGGTGGTGCTTGCCACCGGCGGCTACGGGCGCGCATACTTTTCGGCCACCTCGGCCCATACCTGTACCGGCGACGGCAACGGCATGGTAGCGCGCGCAGGGCTGCCCCTGCAGGACATGGAGTTCGTCCAGTTCCATCCCACCGGGATCTACGGTGCCGGGGTGCTGATCACCGAGGGCGCGCGCGGGGAGGGCGGGTATCTGACCAACTCCGAAGGCGAGCGCTTCATGGAGCGCTATGCGCCGAATGCCAAGGATCTCGCCTCGCGCGACGTGGTCAGTCGCTCGATGACCCTGGAGATCCGCGAGGGCAGGGGCTGCGGCGACAACAAGGACCACGTGCTGTTGAACCTGGCGCACCTGGGCGCCGACGTGCTCCACGAGCGCCTCCCGGGCATCTCCGAGACCGCGCAGATTTTCTCCGGGGTCGACGTGACCAAGGAGCCGATCCCGGTGCTGCCGACGGTGCACTACAACATGGGCGGGATTCCGACCAACTACCACGGCGAGGTGGTCACGGTGCGCGACGGCGACCCTGACGCGGTGGTGCCGGGCCTGTTCGCGATTGGCGAGGCGGCCTGCGTGTCGGTGCACGGCGCCAACCGGCTGGGCTCGAACTCGCTGCTGGACCTGATCGTGTTCGGGCGCGCGGTAGCCGCGCGCTGTGCCGAGATTCTCGAGCCCGGCGGGGCCCATCCGCCGGTGCCGCGCGCCTCGCTGGACCAGGCGCTTTCGAATTTCGACCGGATTCGCCACGCCGACGGCGAGCTGCCGACCGCGCAGATCCGCCGCGACATGCAGCGCACGATGCAAAAAGACGCCGCGGTGTTCCGCACCGGCGAGACGCTGGACCACGGCTGCCGCGAGATCAGCCGCGTGCTGGAGTCCTTCGGTCAGGTGCGGATCAGCGACCGCTCGCTGATCTGGAACTCGGATCTGGTCGAGACGCTGGAGCTTCAAAACCTGCTCGGGTGCGCGGTGGTGACGATGTACTCGGCGGCCAACCGCACCGAAAGCCGCGGCGGGCATGCGCGCGAGGACTTCCCGGAGCGCGACGACGAGCACTGGCTCAAGCACACCGCGGCCTGGCTAAGCGCCAAGGGCGAGGTCAATTTCGATTACCGCCCGGTGCACCTGTACACCCTGAGCGACGAGGTCGAAGCGGTGCCGCCCAAAGCCCGCAGCTATTGAACGGAGACGATTTCAGCCATGGCACAATTCACGCTTCCCAAGAACTCGAAAGTGCGCCCCGGCAAGGAATTCAAGGCCGCGCCCGAGGCGACCCAGGTCAAGCGCTTCAAGGTCTACCGCTGGGATCCCGACGGCGGCGAGAATCCCCGCCTGGACACCTTCGAGGTCGATCTGGCCGACTGCGGGCCGATGGTGCTGGACGCGCTGATCAAGATCAAGGATGAAATCGACTCGACCCTGACCTTGCGGCGCTCGTGCCGGGAGGGCATCTGCGGTTCGTGCGCAATGAACATCGACGGGGTCAACACACTGGCCTGCACCAAGCCGATCGGCGAGATCACCGGCGTGGTCAAGGTCTACCCGCTGCCGCACATGCCGGTGGTCAAGGACCTGGTTCCGGACCTGACCCATTTCTACGCCCAGTACCAGTTGATCAAGCCGTGGATCCGCACCACCAGCGTGCCGCCGGCCGACAAAGAGCGGCTGCAATCGAAAGAGGACCGCGCCAAGCTCGACGGGCTGTACGAGTGCATCCTGTGCGCGTGCTGCTCGACCGCGTGTCCGAGCTACTGGTGGAACGGCGATCGCTTCCTGGGTCCGGCGATCCTGCTGCAGGCCTACCGCTGGCTGGTCGATTCGCGCGACGAGGCCGGCGGGGAGCGCCTGGACATGCTGGAGGATCCGTTCCGGCTGTACCGCTGCCATACGATCATGAACTGCACCCGGACCTGCCCCAAGGGCCTGAACCCGGCCAAGGCGATCGCCGAGACCAAGAGGATGCTGATGGCCCGCCGCGGCGTCTGAGCCACGATGTAATAGATCCGGCCCGCGGCGTTTCTACTAACCGACGCGACGATCAGCACCGAGGAGCGAAGCCGATGATCGGATTACTCAACAAGTTTCAGGATTTCATGGACGCGCTGCGGAAGCTCGACTTCGTCGCTCCGCTTGCGCTGCGCGCGTATCTGGTCCCCGTGTTCTGGGTGGCCGCCAACAACAAGTGGAACCCGTTCGCCGACGGCGGCACCCTGAATCCGGTCGAGGGTCTGTCGGGGCTCGCGTCGTGGTTCGGGGACGGGCTGGGGCTGCCGCTGCCGTTGCTGATGGCGTTCCTGGCCTGGGCCGCGGAGTATTTCGGGGCGATCCTGCTGGCGCTGGGCCTGGCGGTTCGCTGGATCGCGATCCCGTTGATGATCACGATGGTGGTGGCGATGACCACGGTGCACTGGGAAAACGGCTGGCAGGCGGTGCACGACCCGCAGAGCCCATTCCCGTCAGAGCACGTCGAGGGCGCTCAGGAACGATTGGACCGGGCCAAGTCGATTCTGCGCGAGCACGGCAACTACCGCTGGCTGACCGAGCGCGGCAGCTTCGTGGTGTCCAACAACGGCATCGAATGGGCCGCGACCTACCTGGTCATGCTGCTGGCGTTGTGGGGGCTGGGCGGCGGCAAATACTTCAGCGTGGACGACTGGCTCAAGCGCGGATTTCGGAACAAGCGCGCTCGCAGGTAGGATGTTCGGACGATGGCGGAGCCACGCATCGTCATCGTCGGCGGCGGCTTCGCCGGGGTCAAATGCGCGAGGGTGCTGAGCCGGACCCGGTCCGGGCTGGACCTGGTGATGTTCAACCCGGCCAACTACATGGTGTTCACGCCGCTGCTGGCCGACGTCGCCGGCTCGGCGCTGAATCCGCGCGCGATCACCGCGCCGTTGCGGCAGATGCTGAAGCGGGTGCGTTGCCGCGCCGAGGAGGTCACCAGCGTCGAGCCACCGCGCAATCGGATCAGCTACTCGACCTTCGACGGCACGATTCGCTCGATGGACTACGACGAGCTGGTGCTGGCGGTCGGCAACCGGGTCGATCTGGGTCGGGTCCCCGGGATGGTCACCCACGCGCTGCCGCTGAAGTCGATCGGCGACGCGATGTCGATCCGGGTCCACGTGATGGAGCGCCTCGAGCAGGCCGACGCCTGCGACGATCCGGAGCTCAAGCGCTGGCTGACCTCGTTCGTGGTCATCGGCGGCGGCTTCAGCGGGGTCGAGGTGGCCGGCGAGATCAACGACTTGGCGCGTCATTCACTGAAGTACTATCCCGGCATCGCGGCGGACGATCTGAAGATCACGCTGATCCATTCCCGCGATCAGATCCTGCCCGAGGTCGGCGCCAGGCTGCGCGATTTCGCGCTCGAGCGAATGCGCCGCCACCGGGTCGATTTCGTGCTCGAGGCGCGCGCCGCGGCGGTCACCCGCACCGGGGTCCGGCTCGACGACGGGCGCACGGTCCAGGGCGGCACCATCGTCTGCACCATCGGCAACACCGCCGGCGAGTTGATCGAACGGCTCGAACTGCCCAAGGAACACGGGCGGCTCAAGACCGCCCCCGACCTCAGGGTGGAGGGCACCGAGAACGTCTGGGCGGTCGGCGACTGCGCGCTGATTCCAAACGCCCATGACGGCGGCTTCGCGCCGCCCACGGCGCAGTTCGCGGAGCGCGAGGGAGCACAGGCAGCGCGCAACATTCTTCGCAAGCTGAAGGCAAGGCCCACCCGGCCGTTCAAATTCAAGCCGGTTGGGGTGGCCGCATCGATCGGCGGGCACCGCGGCGTGGCCGAGCTGCTCGGGGTCCGGGTATCCGGCTTCTTTGCGTTCTGGCTGTGGCGCAGCGCGTTTCTGATCAAGCTGCCCTCGGTGCTGCAAAAGCTCAAGGTGGGTCTGAACTGGGCCTGGGAGACGGTGTTTCCGCGCGAGATCTCGGCCTTCAGCGTGGCCAAGACCCAGCCGGTTGCACGCGGTTTCTTCGCCGCCGGCGAGACCGTCATCGACGGCTCGACCGGCGGCAACACGATGTACGCGATCGAGCGGGGCGAGTGCGAAATCGTCGAGCTGCGGCCGCCACGGCAGGAGCGGGTGCTGGCGGTCATCGGACGCGGCGAGCTGATCGGCCCGCACACGCTGGCGAGCTACCGCGCCGACCACCTGATCCTGCGCGCCCGCGAGCACACCGAGGTGATCAGCCTGGCCGGCGATTTCCTGGAGCGCATCTCCGGTGCCTTGAAGCCGGTAGAGACCATGCTCAAGCGGGCGATGCTGACCCATCGCCCGTACTGGGCCGAGCTGCCGCAGGCAGAGGAGGCGCTGGAGGCGGTCAGCGCCTATGAGCTGATGCGCCCACCCCCGGCGCTGGAGCTGGACCCGGCGCTGCCGTCGCTGGCTGCGTTCGCCAGGCTGCGCGAGGTCGATCAGCCGCTGGCGTTCGTGCTGATCGATCAGAAACTCGTCGGCATGGTGACCCGGAGCGACCTGATCGCCGGCCTGGAGCGGGGCCCCAAAGCCACCGTCGACGACGTGATGACGCGGGATCCCGCGTGCGCCTGTGCGGGTGAGCCGGCGCTGCTGGCCGCGCATGCGATGCGCGACCGCGGCTTCAAGTGGCTGCCGGTGATCGCGGATCGCGGGTCACGCCAGCTCGTCGGCGTGCTCCACGCCGAGGACCTGCTGGCCCACGTCCTGGGCAAGCTGCCCGGCTAGTCAACATCGAGCGAGTCGAGGTAGCGGAGCCCGCCGAGCTGCCCGATCTGGCCCTCGATCCAGCGCACCCGACGCTCGATGTAGGGCTGCGGGGGGACGATCCGATAGCCGCGCGGATTGGGCAGGATCGCGGCCAGCAGC
>JBFJNB010000052.1:0-9824 GCA_041633655.1 Lysobacterales bacterium
CGGCCCCCTGGGCGGCGATGACGGCCGGCAGGGCCACCGCGACGTTGTGCGGCAGGAGGTGCCAGGCCGCGCGCAGTTCCACCACCGGCGCGTCGGCCGCCACGAACACGCGTGCGCCGGGCGGCGGCGGCAGGTGCCGGCGCGCCGCCGCGGTCAGCTCCGCCAGGCGCCGATCGAATACCGGGGCCAGCTCTGCCCCCTGCGCCTCCAAGCGGACGCTGGCACGGTGTTGCGCGATCAGGCTTTCGAGCCAGTGCGCGTTGATCACCAGCACCCCGCCGAGCAACCAGCCGACCGCCAGCACGAGCCGGCCGCGCCGATCGGGCCGCAGCACCAGCAGGCACACTACCGCGCCGATCACGATCAGCAGGAATACGATCGGGGTGAGCGGCACGCCCTCGATCAGATCGGGGTAGTCCCCGAGCGTATTCACCGACCTCAGACTCCAGGGATCGGCGCCCCACCAGCCGGTCAGCAGCGCTGCGATGCGCGCCGCCAGGCGGTCGCCGGAAAGCCTGACCGCACGGATCGAAACCGGCTCCTCGAGGGTGATCGCGGGACCGGCGCGCGGGTGCAGGTAGAGCGCGATCTCCTCGATCCTGCCCTGCCACTGATCGCGCCGGCTGAGCAGGTAGGTCTGCAGCCGGCCGTCGGGTACCTGAAGCCGGACGAACGCGGCATCCGGCTCACCGGTTCGCCGCCACGCCAGCATCAACACGTAGTTGAACGGAAACCCCTCGAGTTCGAGTTCCAGCACCGGCCGCCCGGCGGCGGTAAACGGGGGCGGACGCCACACCAGCAGGGCCTCGCCGTCGTCGCTGAGGCGGGTCACCGCCATCGAGCCCTCGACGACCCCGCCCTGACCCACGATCGCGCCCCAGTCGCCGGCGGCGGCCTCCAGCGGCGCGACCGCCGGACCCGGGCCGGGCGGCGCGTGACGGACCGCCGCGACCCACAACACCAGCACCCAGGCGGCGGCGATGATCGCCACCGATGCCGCGATCCTGATCTGAAGCCGTCTCACGGAGGCGCCTGGGACGCGCTCGGGGCTCGGCGTCAGCCGAGACCCAGCCGCGGCGCGGCCTCAGCCACGCTCGATCTCGTCGATCAGCGCATCGGCGAAGCCGCTGGTGGAAACCTCGGTCGCGCCGTCCATCTGGCGGGCGAAATCATAGGTGACGATCTTCTTTTCGATCAGCTTCGGATAGGCGCTGTTGATGACCCCGGCGACCTCGTTCCAGCCGATGTGCTCGAACATCATCACGCCCGACAGCAGCAGCGAGGACGGATTGACCTTGTCCTGGCCGGCGTACTTGGGTGCGGTGCCATGGGTGGCTTCGAACACCGCCACGTGGTCGGCGATGTTGGCCCCCGGCGCGATCCCGATGCCGCCGACCTCGGCCGCCAGCGCGTCCGACAGATAGTCGCCGTTCAGGTTCATCGTCGCGATCACGTCGAATTCGGCCGGGCGCAACTGCATCAACTGGAACATGATGTCGGCGATCCGGTCCTGGATCACGACCTTGCCCTCCGGGCGTTTGCCACCGTAGGTCTCCCACAGTTCGTCCTCGGAGATCGTCGCCTCCCCGAATTCCTCCTTGGCGAGCTCATAGCCCCAGGTGCGAAACGCGCCCTCGGTGAATTTCATGATGTTGCCCTTGTGCACCAGGGTCACGTTCGACTTGCCGCGCTCGATCGCGTAGCGGATCGCCTTGCGCACCAGCCGCTTGGTCCCGAACTCGCTGATCGGCTTGACCCCGAGCCCGGCACCCTCGAAGAAATCGACCTTGAGTTCCTCGCGCAGAAACCGCGCCAGCTTCTCGTTCTCCTCGCTGCCGGAGGCAAACTCGATCCCGGCATAGACGTCCTCGGTGTTCTCGCGAAAGATCGTCACGTCCACCTCCTCGGGCCGGCGCATCGGCGACGGGACCCCGGGGAAATAGCGCACCGGGCGCACGCAAGCGTACAGATCCAGCTCCTGGCGCAGGGATACGTTGAGCGATCGAAACCCGCCGCCCACCGGTGTGGTCAGCGGCCCCTTGATCGCGACCACCAGATCGCGAATCGCGTCCAGGGTCTCGGCCGGGAAGTAATCGCCGTCGTACAGGCCGCCGGCTTTTTCGCCGAGGTAAAGCTCGGCCCAGTGCACCCGCCGGCGCTCGCCGTAGGCCTTGGCCACGGCCGCGTCCCATACTCGCAGACAGGCGCTGGTGATGTCGGGACCGATTCCGTCGCCCTCGACGTAGCCCAGGATCGGGTTGTCCGGGACCACCAGAGCGTCGTTCTCGATCCGGATCTTGGTGCCCGATTCGGGGTAGCGGATGTGTCGGTAGGCCATAGTCTCGTCCCTTGTCTGTTGGTTGGATCCGTTACTGCAATGCGAACAGCTCACTGCGCGCCGCCTTGGCCGCGTTGGAGCGCTCCACCTCGAGGCGGCGCAGATACTCGTCGCTGACCTCGGTGACGTAGTGCGAGGAGAAACACGAAGTATCGAATTCCTTGATCCGCGGATTGCCCTCGGCGCAGGCGGCGATCAGATCGTCCAGTTCCTGGTAGATCAGCCAGTCCGCACCCAACTCGGCCTCGATCTCCCGCTCGTCGCGCCCGGCCGCGATCAGCTCGGTGGCCGCCGGCATGTCGATCCCGTACACGTTGGGGTAGCGCACCGGCGGCGCCGCGGAGGCGAAATAGACCTTGCGCGCGCCGGCCTCGCGCGCCATCTGGATGATCTGCTTGGAGGTGGTCCCGCGCACGATCGAGTCGTCGATGATCAGCACGTTCTTGTTGCGGAACTCGAGGTCGACCACGTTGAGCTTGCGCCGCACCGAGCGCAGCCGCTCGCTCTGCTCGGGCATGATGAAGGTACGCCCGATGTAGCGGTTCTTGACGAAGCCCTCGCGGTACTTGACCCCGAGCCGGTAGGAGAGCGGGATCGCCGCGGTCCGGCTGGTGTCGGGCACCGGAATCACCACGTCGATGTCGTGCTCGGGGCGCTCGCGCAGGATCTTGCGGGCCAGCTTCTCACCCATGCGCAGGCGCGCCTTGTATACCGAGATGTCGTCGATCATCGAATCGGGGCGGGCGAGGTAGACGTACTCGAAGATGCACGGGGAGTAGCCCGGGTGGTCGGCGCACTCGCGGCTGTGGAACTCGCCGTCGAGGGTGATGAACAGCGCCTCGCCGGGTTTCAGGTCGCGCTGCAGTTCGAAGTCGAGCGCGTCCAGCGCGACGCTCTCGGAGGCGATCGCGTACTCGACCCCGCGGGCGCTCTCGCGCACCCCGTAGACCACCGGGCGGATGCCGTGCGGGTCGCGCACCGCCAGCACGCCGTAGCCCGGAAACAGCGCGATCAGCGCATAGCCCCCGCTGCACCGGCGGTGCAGCCCGGCGACCGCCTCGAACACCTGATCCGGGGTCAGGCGCAGGTCCGGCTGAACCTGCAGTTCGTGCGCGAGCACGTTCAGCAGCACCTCGGAGTCGGAGTCGGTGTTGATGTGGCGCCGATCGGAGATGAACAGCTCCTGCTTCAGCTTGAGCGCGTTGGTCAGGTTGCCGTTGTGGGCCAGCGCGATCCCGAACGGAGAGTTCACGTACAGCGGCTGGGCCTCGTCGGCGGAATCGGCCCCGGCGGTCGGATAGCGCACGTGCCCGATCCCGGCGTTTCCCCTCAGCCGCAGCATGTCGGCGGCATCGAATACGTCGCGCACCAGCCCCCGCCCGCGCGTCAGACACAGGCGCCCGGCGTCGCTGGTGGCCATGCCCGCGGCGTCCTGGCCGCGATGCTGGAGCACCGTCAGGCCCTCGTAAAGCTGCGCGGCGACCTGGTTGCCGACGATCCCGATGATGCCGCACACTAGCCTGGTGTCCTGTCTGGTCGGTTCGTTTTCATGCGTCGGCCACCGCGGGCTCGGCCAACGCTTCGAAGTCGTAGTCGAAATACTCCCGGACGCCGTCCGGCAGGTAGCCGGTGGCCCACTCGGCCAGGGTCTGGAACCGCGGCAGCAGCAGCGACTGGCCCCACCACGCGTCGCGCGGCAGCGGGGTCAGGCCCGCCACCAGCACCGCCGCGGTGATCACCACCAGCGCCCGGGCGGCGCCGAAGAACATCCCCAGGAACCGATCCGAACCGCTCAGTCCGGTCGCTTTCACCATCTTGGTGATCACGAAGTTGACCACCGCGCCGGCGAGTGCGGTCGCCAGCAGCAGCGCCCCGAACGCGATCGCCATCCGTGCCGATGGCAGGGTGACCCGGTCGCTCAGCAGCGCGGCACCATCGTCGGCGAACGTAAACGCGACCCAGAACGCCACCACCCAGACCGCCAGCGCCATCACCTCGCGCACGAAGCCGCGCACCAGACCGATCACCACCGAGACGCCGATGACCGCGAGGATCGCGTAGTCCACCCAGTTCATGGATGGTCGATCAGGATGCCGTTGAGAGCGAATTCCTCGCGCAGTCGCTGCCGCAGCCGCTCCGCCGAGGCACGGTCCAGTTCCGGCCCGACCCGGACCTTGTAACCGCCCCCCGGGTCGCCGGCGCGCGCCTCGATGTGGGCGCTGAACCCGGCTCCCCGCAGCTTCTCGAGCAATTGCACCGCGTTGCCCTCGTTGGCGAAACTGCCGACCTGCACCAGCCAGCCGGTCAGCGCCGGGGTTGCCCGCGCCGGCGCTTCGCTGAGTTCGCGCACCGAGATGTCTAGATCGGCAAAGCGGGCGCCGATCCGGGTGCCCTCTTCCGCCGCCTCGGCTTTGCTCGCGAAGGATCCGGCGCGCACCCGGTACAGCGTGTTGTCGGCCACCTGGACCTTTTCCTGGTAGGCGTTCCAGCCGGCCTCGGTCAGCGCCGCGACCAGCCGCTGGGCGTTGGCGGCATTGCCGAAGCTGCCCAACTGCAACACCCACGGCCCGGCCGCGGGCTCGCCGGCGGGCGTTTCCGCGCTCGCCACCGGCGCCGGGGTACTGGCCGTGGTCACGGTCACGACCTCCCCGGGGCGCGGGTCGGGGACTGACGCCGCCTCCAGCGCGTCCGGGTCGGGCGGCTCGACCGGCAGCAGCCGGGTCTGGAAGCCGCGGTCGGGCTGGTCTGGAATCGGGATCGCGGTCGCGTCGCGCGATTCGCGGGGTCCTTCCAGCAGCATCGGGATCAGGATCACGCCGAGCGTGACCAGCACCGAGGCGCCGACCAGTCGTTGCTTGAGGGCGACGTCCATCTGTTTATTTGACTTCTTTGATTCGTCCGCCGGAACCAGGCGGCATTATACCGGAACGCTCCGCTGGGAGGGTGCGGGAGTCGCCGCCGGCCGGCACTTACCCGTCGGGCACCGCCGAGGCGGGGTCGGCGAGGTGGCGCGCCGCCGCCGCCGCGGTGTGAAACGAGCCCGCGACCAGGATTCGATCCTCCGGCGCGGCGCTGCGGCGGGCATGTTCCAGCGCGTCCTCGACTCGTTCGAAGCAGCCGCCGAGCCGGCTGCCGGGCGGCAGCCGTTGCGCCAGCTCGGCCGCGCTCAAGCCCCGCGGCACCGCGAGCGACGCCGGATACCAGCGCCTTACTTTCGGGGCCAGCGCGCGCGCGAAACCGGCCACGTCTTTGGTGTCCAGCATCCCCCACACCAGGTCCACCGCGCCGGCGGGCGGCGCGTCGGCCAGCCACCCGGCCAGCGCCCGCGCCGCGCCGGGATTGTGGGCCACGTCGACGAATACCTCCGGCTCCACCGCCAGTCGCTGCAGCCGAGCGGCCACGCGCGCGCGGCTCAGCCCTTGATCGAGCGCCGCGCGGGGGAGTTGCTCGAGCAGCCCCAGACCGGCCAGCACCGCCAGGCAGGCCGCCGCGTTGTCGAGTTGGAATGCGCCGGCGAGTCCGGGCCGCGGCAACGCCTCGAGGGTCCGCCCGGGCCCGTGCCAGGCCCAAACCGCCCCGGTCGGCTCGGCCCGAAACTCCCGGCCGGCTTGCAGATAGCGGGCCCCGACCTCGGCCGCGCGGCGAGCGACCGCCGGCGGCGGGTCGCGGTCGCCGCACACCGCGATCCGGTCGGGGCGGAAGATGCCGGCTTTTTCGCGCCCGATCGAATCCCGGTCCGGGCCCAGCCAGTCGAGGTGGTCGAGGTCGATGGACGCGATCAGCGCCGCGTCCGCCGGAATCGCGTTGACCGCGTCCAGCCGTCCGCCCAGGCCCACCTCGAGCAGCGCCGCGTCGACCCCGCTCGCGGCCAGCAGGCCCGCCGCGGCCAGCGTCGCGTACTCGAAATAGGTCAGCGGCTCGCCGCCGCGGGCGGCCTCGACACGGGCGAAACTCTCGCACCAGTCCCGGTCGCCGACCTCTCGTGCGTCGATCGTCAGCCGCTCGTTGAAGCGCAGCAGGTGCGGCGAGGTGTACGCGCCGACCCGGAAGCCCGCCGCCCCCAGGATCGAGCCCAGCAGCGCCACACAAGAGCCCTTGCCGTTGGTGCCGCCGATCGTGATCACCAGTGGCGCCGGACGCGGGGCGCCGAGCCGCTGGTAGACCGCCGTGACCCGCGCCAGCTCGAGGTCGATCGCGCGCGGATTCTGACGCTGGATGAATTCCAGCCATTCGGCGAGTGTTGCCGGCGCGCCGGTTCGCTCCAGGGAAGCTACTCCTCTTCCGGCGCCGCGGCAGCGGGGACCGCCGCGGGCTCGGGACGGTCGCACAGCAGCGCCAGCAGGGCAGCGATCTTGGCGCGCATCTCGCGCCGGTCGACGATCATGTCGATGGCGCCTTTTTCGAGCAGGAACTCGCTGCGCTGGAATCCCTCCGGGAGCGTCTCACGCACCGTTTGCTCGATCACCCGCGGGCCGGCGAAGCCGATCAGCGCACCCGGCTCGCCGATGATGATATCGCCGAGCATTCCGAGGCTGGCCGAGACGCCGCCGGTGGTCGGATGGGTAAGCACCGAGACGTAGGGCACGCCGGCTTCCGCCAGGCGCGCCAGCACCGCGCTGGTCTTGGCCATCTGCAGCAGGGAATAAAGCGCCTCCTGCATGCGCGCGCCGCCGGTGGCGGCGAAGTTGATCAGCGGTGCGTGCCGCTCCAGCGCGCGCTCGGCGGCCCGCTTGAAGCGCTCGCCTACCACGGAGCCCATGGAACCGCCCAGGAAGCGGAACTCGAACGCGCTGGCGACCACTGGCCGGCCCTCGAGGGTTCCCTCCATCGCGATCAGCGCGTCGCGCTCGCCGGTCCTGCGCTGCGCCTGGCTCAGGCGCGCCTTGTAGCTCTTTGAGTCCTTGAATCGGAGCGGGTCGAGCGGCTCCAGATTGGCCGCGATCTCCTGCCCGCTGCCCTCGTCCAGAAACAGCGCCAGCCGCTCGCGGGCGCCGATCGGCATGTGGTGGCCGCACTTCGGGCAGACCTCGACGTTGCGTTCCAATTCCGGCCGATACAGCACGCCGCTGCAGATCGGACATTTGCTCCACAGTCCTTCGGGCACCTGCTTCTTCTTGCCCCCTTCAGTGCGGATGCGCGAGGGCATCAGCTTCTTCAACCAGCTCATCCGGTGCGCCGCCCCCATTCCTGGCCGGAGCGGTCCAGCGCTTCCCGGATCGGGCGCAGAAACGCGCCGGCGGCCGCCACCGCGGCGTCGCCATCAGCGGCGGCGGCGATCGCTTCCACCAGCGCGCTCCCGATCACGACCGCGTCGGCCGAGCGCGCCACCTCGGCCGCGTCCGCCGGGGTCTTGATCCCGAACCCGACCCCGACCGGGAGCCGGGTCTGGGCGCGGATTCGCTGGAGCGCCGGGGCGATGTCGCCGGCGACGAGGTTCGAGGCCCCGGTGATGCCTTTCAGCGCCACGTAATAGACGAACCCGGCGGCCAGCCCGCAGATCGTTTTCAGCCGGCGCTCGGTCGTGGTCGGCGCGACCAGGAAGATCTGATCCAGCCCGCGCGCGCGCAACGCCCGGTTGAAGCCGGCGGCCTCCTCGCACGGCAGGTCCACCACCAGCATGCCGTCCACCCCGGCCTGCGCCGCGGCGTCGATGAAAGCGTCCTCGCCGCGGCGCTCGATCGGATTCATATAGCCCATCAGGACCACCGGCGTATGCGGATCGTGCTGCCGGAACTCGGTCACCAGGGCGAGCACCGTTGCCAGGTCGGTGCCGCGGGCCAGGGCCCGTTCGCACGCCGCCTGGATCACCGGACCGTCCGCCATCGGGTCGGAAAACGGCACCCCGAGTTCGATCAGGTCGGCGCCGGCGGCAACCAGTTCGCGCATCAACGGAACCGTCACCGCCGGGCTCGGATCGCCGGCGGCGATGTAGGGCACCAGCGCCGGGCGCGCGCCGGCGAGTCCCCGAAAGCATCCCTCGATCCGGCTCATAGCTCGATTCCGTCGATGGCGGCCACGGTATTTACGTCCTTGTCGCCGCGCCCGGACAGGTTGACCAGGATGCGCTGATCCGGCTTCATCTCGACCGCCATCTTCATCGCATGCGCGACCGCGTGGCTGCTCTCCAGCGCCGGGATGATGCCCTCGACGAGGCACAGCTCGTGAAACGCCGCCAGCGCCTCGTCGTCGTCGATCCCGACGTAGCTGGCGCGTCCGATGTCCTTGAGCCAGGCGTGCTCGGGGCCGACCCCGGGGTAGTCGAGCCCGGCCGAGATCGAGTGGGTCGGCCGGATCTGGCCGTGGTCGTCGTCCAGAAGATAGGTGCGGTTGCCGTGCAGCACGCCGATGCGGCCGGCGCACAGCGAGGCGGCGTGCTCGCCACCGGCCAGCCCGCGGCCGGCCGCCTCCACCCCGACCAGCGCCACCTCGGGTTCGTCCAGGAATTCGTGGAACAGGCCGATCGCGTTGGAGCCACCGCCCACGCAGGCAACCAGCGCGTCCGGCAGGCAGCCCTCGCGCTCCAGCATCTGGCGCCTGGCCTCGCGGCCGACCACCGCGTTGAAATCGCGCACCAGCAGCGGGTACGGGTGTGGACCGGCCACGGTGCCGATGATGTAGAACGTGTCGTCGACGTTGGTGACCCAGTCGCGCAACGCCTCGTTCAGAGCGTCCTTGAGGGTCCTGGAGCCCGATTCCACCGCGCGCACCTCGGCCCCCAGCAGGCGCATCCGGTACACATTGGGGGCCTGGCGCTGGATGTCCTCCGAGCCCATGTAGACCACGCACTCCATTCCGAGCCGGGCCGCGACCGTGGCCGAGGCAACCCCGTGCTGGCCGGCCCCGGTTTCGGCGATGATCCGGGTCTTGCCCTGCCGCCTGGCCAGCAGCGCCTGGCCGACGGTCTTGTTGATCTTGTGCGCGCCGGTGTGGTTCAGGTCCTCGCGCTTCAGGAAGATCTGTGCGCCGCCGAGCTTCCGGCTCAAGCGCTGGGCGTGGTAGATCGGCGAGGGGCGGCCGACGTACTCGGCCAGGTCGCGCTCGAGCTCGGCTCGGAAGTCGGGATCGTCGCGCAGGCTCAGGTACGCCTCGGTCAGCGCTTCCAGCGAGGCCATCAGCGTCTCGGCCACGTAGGTTCCGCCGAACCGGCCGAAATGGCCGCCGGCGTCCGGCACCTGGCTTCGCAACGATTGGGCTTCAGCCAAAATCGGCATCTCTCACCTGCTCGAAGAATGCCTCCAATTTCCCCCGGTCCTTGATTCCGGGGGCGCTCTCCACTCCGCTGCTGACGTCGACCGCGTACGGGCGGGTGGCGCTGATCGCCGCGCCGACGTTGTTCGGCGTGAGCCCGCCGGCCAGGATCAACCGGCGTTCACTATCGCCGGGAAACCGGCTCCAGTCAAACGGCTTGCCGGTGCCCCCGAGCTGGCCGACCCCGTGACTGTCGATCACCAGCGCCGCCGCCGAGGCGAACCGATCGCGTAGGCCC
>JBFJNB010000053.1:0-9807 GCA_041633655.1 Lysobacterales bacterium
CGGCGCGACCTCGAGCGGCGCGACCTCGGGCGGCTCCGCCGGGGGGCGTTCGTCGAGCACGGTCAGGTTCGGCCCCAGCCCGAGCCAGCGGATCGCACGCAGCGCGCTGCGCCCCTCGCGCCCGAAGCCCAGGATCCCGACGCGGCGTCGGTCAAGCTCGCGCAAGCGCATCCAGGGCAGCTCTGAATTCGGCCGGCACCCGGTGTTCGCCGCCGGGGATCAACCAGGCCTCGAGCTCCAGCTCGTTCGCGTCTTCGAGCGCCGCGGCGAGCCGGCCCACCAGCGGCGCTTCGCGCCAGCGCGCGTCGGCGGCGAGTGCGCGGATCGCGGCCCGGCATTCGCCGACCTCTCCGACGCACTCGAACGGCTTGGCCCCGTCGAGGCCGCACAGCGCGCGATACCCGGCTTCCTGATGCGGATCGGAAAGCAGATCACCGCCGAAGATGCGCGTGAGCGCGGCGCGTTCCAGAAACGGTGCGAGTGCCAGAAACACGAAGCGGCACTTGGGGCAGTTCCGGCACCAGCGCGGTGGCCTCGGCCCGGACAGCCGGAAGTTGGCGTTGCAGCTCGAGAACACCGCGTGATAATCCGCAAGCGCGGAGAAGTGGCGGGCCACCGCGAGCTCGGACAGTGACCGCAGCAGCGAAAAATAGCGAAATCCGGGCAGCACCTCGGCGGCGACCGCATCCGCGAACGCGCGCTCGAAGGCCAGTGTCTTGCTGTACTGGTGGTTGACCACAAAGCCATCGGCCAGGGTCAGGTTGCCTTCCTCGGCCGAGCGCTCGTTGGACATCACCACGGTGTCGTATCCGTACAGCAGCGCGCCGGCGAGCATCACGCAGGCGAGGATCGCGCTGATCGGCACGTGGCCGTTGTAGGCGCCGGCGGAGTTCAGCTCGAACAGGCTTGGGTCCAGATGCCGCTCGATCGCAATGTGTGGGGCCCCGACCCTTTCCGCGACCTCGCCGATCAAGCGCGCCTGTCCGACCGCCAGCGTTCGAAATCGGATGCCGGCCTCGGCCAGCGCCGCGCAGCTCACCAATGAGTCTTTGCCGCCGCCGAGCGGCACCGCGCAGGCCCGGGTCAACTCGAGCGGGGCCGGCGCCTCGATCGCCGCGCTCGGAAACCGCGCCCGCCCCTCGAGTCCGAGGCCGTTGCGATAGGCGAACTCGCCGAGGCCGTTGCGGTAGCAGGCCTCGAGCAGGCGCGCGCAGCGCGCGCCGGGACTCCGGGTCTCGATCCGAATCTCGGGCGGCAGCGCCGCCTTGTAGTAGCTGATGCCGGCCATCAGGTGGGTCAGGTGAAAGCAGCGATCGAGCGCCGCGCGGCTGGCCCCATCGGCGATCGGCCGCGCGCCTCGAAACACGATCCGCTCGCGGAACCGATGCTCGTCCAGACGGTAGTCGAGGGTCAGCTCGCCGGCGGCCTGGTCGTAGGCATAACTCGAGAAGTCGAAACGGCGGGCCAGCTCGGGGCGAAATCCGCTCAATCCAGGGTCACCTCGGGAGCCGGGTCGCGCAGGTTGTAGCGGGAGCCCATCGCCGCCCCGTAGGCGCCGGTGTTGGCGATCAGCAGCACGTCGCCCTCGCGACTGGCCGGCAGCAGCCGGTCGAGCCCGAGCGTGTCGCCGGTCTCGCAGATCGGCCCAACCACGTTGCAGACCTCGGCCGGGGGAGCGTCCAGCCGGGTCAGGTTGAAGATCTCATGGTAAGCCCCGTAAAGGGTCGGTCGAATCAGCGAGTTCATCCCGGTGGCCACGCCCAGGTAGCGCACCTCGCCCTTGCCCTTGGTCTGGGTCACCCGCGCCAGCAGCACCCCGCACTCGGCCACCAGGTAGCGTCCCGGCTCGAGCCAGATTTCTACCGCGCGAGACAGGTTCGAACGGACCTCGCCCAGACTCGCGTCCAGCGCGCCCAGATCGAACGGCAGTTCGTCGCCCTTGTCCGGCACCCCGAGGCCGCCACCCAGGTCGATCGCGCAAACTTCGGGGAATGCATCCAGCGACTCGGCCAGCCGGATCAACGTGCGCTGCCACGCCTCGGAGTGCATCACCCCGGAGCCGATGTGCGCGTGCAGCCCGCTCACCCTGAGGTCGAGCTCGGCGACCCGTTTCAGCGTGACCTCGAGGTCGACCGCCGGGATCCCGAACTTGGAGTGCGCCCCGGCGGTGCGCACCAGCTTGTGGTGGCCGAGGCCCGAGCCCGGGTCGAGACGCAGGAACACTTCGCGGCCGCGGAAGTCCTCGCCCCAGTGTTCCAGCACGAACAGGTTGTCGATCGTGACCAGGACCCCCAGTTCGAGCCCGCGCCGGTATTCGTCGCGGGGCGCGAAATTGGGGGTGAACAGGATCTTCCCGGGCTCGATTCCAGGCACCTCGAGCGCGCGCTCGACCTCGCCGATCGACACGCACTCCAGGCCCATGCCCGCCGCGACCAGCTCCCGCAGGATCTCCGGGTGGGCATTGGCCTTCATCGAGTACAGCAGCCGATCGACGTTGGCCAGCGACGACAGCCGCTGGGCCGCTTCCCCCAGCGCCGCCAGCGAGTATGCATAGAGCGCGTCGTGACCATCCATCTTCGCCAGCAACTCCTCCCGCCGCCGGCGCCACCACGGCACCCGGGCGGTGGCCGGCGGTTCGCGGTGGTACATCTCCTGCCAGGTCTGGCCGAACACCGAATCTCCGCCCACCCCGCCCGGGATCAGCAGCCGGTGCAGTTGCAGCACCAGCTTGTCGGCGTCGCGCTGATCGACCGCAAACGTCAGGTTGAGGTCGTTGGACGCCTGGCTGACCAGGTAGATGTGGCGATTCTCGAACACCTCCAGCGCCGGCCCGAGGCGGTGCAGGATGGTGCGGATTCCGACCCCGACCAGGCTGACCGAAGCACAATCGTGGATCACGCCGACCCGGCAGATTTTCTCCAGATCCCTGACCAGCGCCGCGACCACCGTCTCGTCCAGCAGATGGCCGGCCCAGTCCAGGGACACGGTCACGTTGGCCTCCGAGGTCGAGACCATGTCCACCGACACGCCGTGGTCCTTGAACGCGGCGAAAGCGTCGGCCAGAAACCCCGCCTGGTGCCACATGTCGAGCCCCTCCATCGACACCAGCGTGATCCCGGTGCGATGCACGATACCCTTGACCTGGGCGCCGAACTCGCGAGCATGGGCCGAAATCACCGTGCCCTCGGCGTCCGGGTGCTCGGTCCAGCGTATGTGGAGCGGAATCGCGTCCTCGCGCACCGGTGCGATGCAGCGCGGATGCAGCACCTTGGCCCCCATCGATGCGAGTTCCTGGGCCTCCCGGTAGGTCACGTTCTTCAGCAACCGCGCGCCGGGAACGACCCCCGGGTCGGCCGAGAACAGCCCCGGTACGCCGCCCCAGATCTCCAGCGCCTCGGCGCCCAGCAGCACCGCCAGATAGGATCCGCTGGTGTCCGAGCCGCCGCGCCCCAGCAGCACGGTGTCGCCGGCGGCATCGGCGGCGATGAAGCCCTGGGTGATGTGGACCGGGGCCTGGGCGGCCAGCTCGGCGGCCAGTTCCGGCGCGGTGCGCCGCTCGCAGGTCGCCGAGAGGTAGTCGGTCCGGCGGTTGGCCGCGTCGCCGCCGCCGGCGACGAGCAGCCGCCGCGCGTCCTGCCACGCGCAGTCGAGCCCGCTTTTTTTCAGAATCTCGGCGCCCAGCGCGCTGCACAGAAGCTCCCCCATCGCCATCACCCGCGCCTGGGTCTGCGGCCGACCGAGTTCGTCGGCGGGCAGGTCCAGCAGTTGCCCGAGTTCGGTATCCAGTTCGACGAACCGCGCGGGCGGCTCGACCCCGATCTCGTCGGCCAGTTTTCGGTAGCGCCCGCGCACCCACTCGAGCGCCGCTCCCGCCTGCTCCGGCTCCGAGACCGCGGCCAGCAGCCGGTCGGTGACTCCGCGGATCGCCGAGACCACGACCATCACCCGGTGCCCGTCGGTGGTTCGCGCGCGCGCCTCCTGCGCGATCGTCCCCCAACCGGCCTGGTCGGCCACGCTGGTCCCCCCGAACTTCATCACCACCCAGCCGCCCGCGCGCTCGCTACCCGTCATTGTCGACCTTTCCGCAATGGTTCATCGGCGGTGAAGCTACCGAAATCGGGGGGCGATAACCAGTCAAAAAAAAGGCCGCCCGGTGAGGAGCGGCCTTAAAAGCCCGTCAGGAGTGCTTGAGAGGCTGAGGTTTGCGACCTAGGGACTGACGGGCACCACTGAAACGCGAAGGTCGATGTAGTCTCCGGGATGGCGGTTGGTGCGGGTCACGAAGACCTCACCGTCGTACTCGTAGCGCACCCGGTAACCGGTGATCCGCTGCTCGTCGTAGTACTCGTGCGCGATCCGGCAGCGGGTTTCGACCTCGGTGTATTCGCCCGAGCGCTTGCGCGCCACGTCGTTGCCGACCGAGGCGCCGACGATCGCCCCGACCACGGTCAAAGCGTCCTTGCCGCGGCCGCCGCCGAACTGGCGGCCCAGCGCGCCGCCGAGCACGCCGCCGACCAGGGCCGGGGTGGCGCTGTGGCCGCGCCGGTAGCGCACTTCCTCGTCCCAGCAGACTTCCCGTTCGGTGGGCACGCGGACCGTCTCGTAGATCGGGATCGCGGAAACCACCCGTCCCTGCTCGAGGCGCGACTCGGCCGCCGCGAGCCCCGCGCTCAACAGACCGGCGGTGATCACAATTCCATAAAGCGTTACTTTTTTCATGGTCGCTCCTCATTCCAAGTGTTCAACCATGGCGCCATCCTATGCGCGCCTGTCTGAATGCTCGCTGAACGCGAATAAGCCACCGCGCCGGGCGCGCTCTTGACCTCGGCGCGGCGAACTGGAAGATTAGCGCTCCGGACTACCCGGTCCACATCCGGTACCGCCCCACGAAGAACGACATCGGCTATCGAACGAGACCCAGACCGCGTCGCCGGCCGCAGATTTTTGTTTAAGGAGTGCTAATGCCCAACTACACCACCGAGGCGATTCGCAACATTGTGCTGGTCGGACACAGCTCGGCCGGCAAGACCAGCTTCATGGAAGCCCTGCTGGCCGAGGCCAAGATGATCGGCGCCGCGGGCCAGGTCGAAAAAGGCACCACGGTGGGCGACTTCGATCCGCTAGAGCGCGAACACCAGCACTCCCTGGACACCTCCATCTGCCATCTCGATCACGGCCAGATCCACGTCAACCTGCTCGACACCCCTGGCTATCCGGATTTTCGCGGGCCGACGCTGACCGCGATGGCGGCTGCCGAGACCGTAGCGGTGGTCGTCAGCGCCCAGTCCGGGATCGAGCTGAACACCCACCGGATGATGGAGCGGGCCGCCGATCGCGGCCTGTGCCGGGTGATCGTGATCAACAAGATCGATGCCGAGGATGTCGACCTGGAACAGCTGGTGCGGGATCTGCGCGAGACCTTCGGCGATGAATGCCTGCCGGTGAACCTGCCGGCCAAGGGCGGCACCGAGGTCGTCGATGTGTTCTTCCGGTCCGAGGGCGAGGCCGACATCTTCTCGGTGGACGCGGCCCACACCGAGATCATCGATCAGGTGGTCGAGGTGGACGAGGACCTGATGGAGACCTATCTCGAAGACGGCAAGCTGGAGCCGGACCAGCTGCACGACGCGTTCGAGAAGGCGCTGCGCCAGGGGCACCTGGTCCCGATCTGTTTCGTTTCGTCGCGCAGCGGTGCCGGTATCAGGGCTTTTCTGAAGTTCGCCGAGCGCTTGTTACCGAATCCGCGCGAGGGCAATCCTCCCCCGTTCCTGAAAGGCGAAGGCGACGACGCCAAGCCGGTCAAGCCGTCCCTGGAGTCCGAGGATCACGTGCTGGCGCACGTGTTCAAGATCACCAACGACCCGTTCGTGGGCAAGCTCTCGATCCTCAGGGTGTACCAGGGCACGGTGACCCGCGACTCGCAGCTCTACATCGGCGACGGGCGCAAGCCGTTCAAGGTCGGCCATCTGTTCAAGCTGCAGGGCAAGGACCACGTCGAAACCGACCGTGCGGTGCCTGGCGACATCTGCGCGCTGGCCAAGGTCGAGGACCTGCGGTACGACGCGGTGCTGCACGATTCCCACGATCAGGACAATTGGCACCTGGCACCGCTGGACTTTCCGCAGCCTATGTTCGGGCTGGCGATCGAGCCCGAGAGCCGCGGTCAGGAACAGAAGCTGTCCACCGCCCTGCACAAGCTGGCCGAGGAGGACCCGTGCTTCCAGGTCGAGCACTCCGCGGAACTGAACGAAACGGTGATCCGCGGGCTGGGCGACCTGCACCTGAGGATCATGCTCGAGCGAATGCAGCAGAAGTACCACGTCGGGGTCACCACCCGCCCGCCGCGGATCGCCTACCGCGAGACCGTGACCGCGCCGGCCGAGGGTCACTACCGGCACAAGAAGCAGACCGGCGGTGCCGGCCAGTTCGGCGAGGTGTGGCTGCGGATCGAGCCGTTGCCGCGCGGTGGCGGCTTCGAGTTCGAAAACAAGGTGGTCGGCGGCGCGATCCCGACCAGCCTGATCCCGGCGGTCGAAAAGGGCGTTCGCCAGATTCTGACCGAGGGCGCGATCGCCGGGTATCCGCTGCAGGACGTCAAGGCCACCGTTTACGACGGCAAATACCACCCGGTGGATTCCAAAGAGATCGCGTTCGTGATCGCCGCGCGCAAGGCCTTTCTGGACGCGATCGGCAACGGCCGCCCGCAGATCCTGGAGCCGATCGTAGACATCGAGGTCACGGTGCCGGACAACTACATGGGCGACATCGCCGGCGGCCTGGCCAGCAAACGCGCCCGGATCAACGGCACCGAGACCGCATCCGCCGGCATGGTCGTCGTCAGCGCGCAGGCGCCGCTTTCAGAGCTGGCGGATTTTCAGACCGAGCTGAAGGCTCTGACCGGCGGTCAGGGCCGCTACACGATGCAGTTGAGCCACTACGATCCGGTTCCGGCCAACGTGCAGCAGCATCTGATCGCGGAATTCAAACCCAAAGAAGTCGACTAGCGAGAACAGTCACCGTCCATGGACCGCCTGGTCAGTCTCCGCGGCGTCGGCAAGTCCTTCTCCGCGGCGCCGGCGGGCTCCCATCGACTGTCCGCGCTGTGGCACGCGCTGAGCGGCAGCCCCGACCCGCGCGCGCGCGCGGTGCTCGGGGACATCGAGCTGCACGTCGCGCGCGGCGAATCGGTGGCCCTGATCGGCGAAAACGGCGCCGGCAAATCGACGCTGCTGAAGATCCTCGCCGGCGTGCTGCGCCCAACCCAGGGCACGGTCGAGGTGCGCGGGCGCCTCGCCGCACTGCTCGAGCTGGGGGCGGGCTTCCATCCCGATTTCTCGGGCCTGGAGAACCTGCGCCTCAGCGCCGCGCTGAACGGACTCGGTCAGCGCCGGCTGAAGCGCAAGCTCGATGAGATCCTCGAGTTCGCCGACATCGGGCCAGCGATCCACCAGCCGCTCAAGCACTACTCGTCCGGGATGGCGGTGCGGCTGGGTTTCGCGCTGGCGATCGCGGTCGAACCGGAGCTGCTGATCACCGACGAGATTCTGGCCGTCGGCGACGAGTCGTTCCAGCGCAAGTGCATGCGCTGGGTGGACGGTTATCTAGAATCCGGCGGAACGCTGCTGCTGGTCTCCCACAGCATGGACCAGGTGCGGCGGCTGGCCGCCCGGACCTATTGGCTGAAGGACGGTCGGATCGAGCGCGAGGGCGAAACGGGGACGATCGTGGACGAATACCTGGCCTACCACGAGGCCCGTGCCGCGAACGCCGCCGAACCCGACTACTCGGGCGATCTGTACCGGATCGTCGCGATGGACCTCAACGGCGCGGAGCAGGCCCGGCTCGATCCCGGCCAAAACCTGACCGTGGCCTTCGAGCTGCACTCCCCGGACCGGCGCGAGCCGGTAGTCGCGGTAGGAATCCGGGATCGGCACGGCACACCGGTCTACGGGGTGACCTCCGAGATGGATCGCGCCCGGCCGAGGGCGGTGGGTCCGCACCGTTACCGGATCGAAGTGACGTTCGAGACGAAAACGCTCAAGCCCGGGCGCTACCGGGTCAGCGGCCACGCGATGGACCCCGAGGGCCTGCGCCTGTTCGACACCGTGATGCGCGAGTTCACCTTGGGCGACGACACCGCCGACGACGGATTCATGGTGCTTTGACCGACGGCGGTTCGCCCCACTGGGCCTCGCCCTGGCGCCACAGCGCGAGCAGGTAGGCCCGGAACAGTTCGGTCTCGTCGTTGGGCTCGCGCTCGGCCAGCGCGGCCAGCATCTCGCCTGGCGGGCGCACGCCGTAGATCACTTCCAGCAGCTCCCCGAACAGCTCGCCCCAGAGCGGTGAATACGCGATCCTGGCTTTTTCTTCGGTCAGCCGGGCGCGCTCGCGCCGGCGGTCCTTTTCGCTCAGGTTCTTGCCGGCCACGACCTGGATCCAGGGGCTCTCGATGAATCTCGCCAGCGGCTCGAGGCCGGCTCCGCTGACGTAAAGACCGAACTCCTCGGGGCTGCAGAACTGGTTGCGTCCCACGTCCTTGCGCCGGGTCTGATCCGCGCGGTCCCAGTTGTCCACCTCGAACCGCCAGCGCTTCCAGCCCATCGGGTGCGCCAGGTTCCAGGTCTCCAGGTACGCCAACCCCCCGTCCGCGAGTACCCGGTGGATCTCCCTCAGGTACAGATAGAGATCCTCTTTGTCCATATGACACAGCACCGCCACCGTGTAGGCCCGCTCGAAGCTCGCATCGGCGAGCGGCTCCAGGGTGGTTCGCGTCAGCGCCGAAACGGTCACATTTTCCAGACCCGCGAGCCGACTGCTGGCTACCTCGACCATCGCCGCGGAGATGTCCACCCCATGCCAGGAGCGGCAGTGGCGCGCCAGCTCGCGGCCGATTCGACCGACCCCGCACCCCAGCTCCAGGACCCGCTGGCTGCCGTCGAGTCCCAGCGCGGCGCGCACCTGGGCCGCGGTCCAGCGCCCGGTCCGGCGCACGATGTCCTCGCTGGCGCTGCCGTCCACCGCCGCCAGCGCCGCTTCCGGCGTCGCCGCCTGCTGATTCCAGAAGCTCGAATAAGACTCGAATTCCAATGAACCAAACTCCCAAACAGGCACACGCGGCCCAAAGCCGCGGGATTATACGTCACTGGCGTCTGTCGCGGTTTTCCTACAGCCAGTTGGGCGATTGGCGATTCTCCAAAGACCCCGCGATGCCTACTCTATCGCGGTCGCCAGGATGGCGATGGAGATAACGGAAATCCACTGAAAAGGAGGTCACTATGAACGTGTTGAAAGCACTATTGCTGGCTGCGGTTTTGGTCGCTGCGCCGGCGTTTGCCGGCCATCCGGTGAACGTCAACACCGCCACCGTCGAGCAGTTGGCAGAGGCACTCGATGGCGTCGGCCAGAGCAAAGCCCAGGCCATCGTGGAATATCGCGAACAGCACGGGGCGTTTCAGCACCCCGATGAGCTGGTCAACGTCAAGGGCATCGGTCTGCGCACGGTGGACCGCAACCGCGACTTCATCCGCGTTGCGGACGCCGAGGCGCCGAGCGGGGAAGACTCCCGCTAGGCAGAGCGACGGGTAGACTCAAGGAAGAGTCGCCCGCGGGCAAACGGACTTGCCCCGAATTCAGTCCGGGATGGCTGAATGGAGATCGCCGGAGCTGGGTTCTCCAACCCCCAGATGGCCGGGAAGGCCGTCGACCTGAGCGGGCACCATGGACGGCGCCCGCTTTTTCAGTGAACAGTGTCCTGCACTAAAACTCCCGCCACCAGATCGACGCCAGCCTGAAACTGACCCAGACGGC
>JBFJNB010000054.1:0-9783 GCA_041633655.1 Lysobacterales bacterium
CACCGCACCGCCGGCGGCGTGTGCCTGGTGTGCCCGGCGATGATCGGCTAGCCCGCATATTGCATGAGTTTCACTGTGCGACAGCGTTTTTGTTGACCCGGTCGGCGGCGACCCGGGCGGCGCTGGCCCGCTAGCCGCCCGCTTCAGACGGGTTTCAGTCACGGCTCTAAAGATTTTCGCCTCTGGCGCCGTTAACTCTGTTGAATTCAGCGGAGATTTCAGGCGCCCGCGTGACCGAATTGTTGCTCATCGGCTCTGGCCGAAACCTGTTGGACCTGCAGCGGCAGCTGGCGGCTCGTCAGCCCGGCTGGGTGATCGTCCGCAGCCCCGACGCCAGTGCGGCGATCGACCGGCTCACCCGCCGGCCGGCGCAGGTCGTCGTCGCATCCCTGGGTTCGGTACCGGAATGCGAATCGCTGTTTTCCTCGGTGGCCGCGGTCAGTCCGGGGTCGATCCGACTGGCCCTTTCTGATTCCCCGCAGCCGTGCCCGGCGGGAATCCGCGGCGCGCACCAGAACATCGCGGGTCGCGGCGATATCGACGGAATCCTCGCGACCGTCCGGGCGGCCGCGGATGTCGCGGCGCGGTGCGCGAACCGGAAGTGTCTGCAGCGGATCCTGTCGCGCTTCGAAGAGGTACCCTCTCCGCCGCTGTTGTATTTCGATATCCGGGACGAACTCTCCAGCACCCGCGGGACCGCCGCGAGCATGGCCGAGATCGCCAGCCGTGATCCGGCGCTGGTGGCGCGCACGTTGAAGATCGCCAACTCCGGCTATTATGCCCGGCCTCGCGCGGTCGGCGACCTGACCGACGCGATCCGCTTGCTCGGCACCGAGACGCTGCTGGGTCTCGTTTTGGCAGCACATGTTTACGCGGGACTGCCGCCGCCGGGGATCCGCCTGGATTCGCTCTGGCAGCATGCCTTCTACGTGTCGCGGCTGGCGCGTGAAATCGCCCGCATCGAAGGGGGTACCGCCGAGCAGGTCGCCCGGAGCCACGTGGCCGGCCTGCTGCACGACATCGGGCTGCTGGTGCTGCTGCAGAACGAACCCGCGCGATATCAGCCGTTGTGGCGCCAGAGCGGCGGCGACGAATCGGAGCTGATTCGGCTCGAGCGCGAGGCATTCGACGTCGATCACGGGGAGTTGGGAGCGACGATTCTGACGCTTTGGAACCTCCCAGCCGGGATCGTGGACGCGGTTGCGAACAGCCATCCGCGCCCGGACGCGCGGGCGCTCCCTGACGATCCGCTGATCAGTCGTTCGGTGATGGCCGCCGAGTGGCTGCTCGAGCACCGGGCTTTGGAGGATTACGGCGACGTGCCGCCGGCCCTGGACGCGACCCCGCCGGACGTGCTGAAGCGCTGGCTGGCCGCGCGAGATGGGTTGCATTCGGACTTGCACGGGGAGGCGGCCTGATGCTTCCCCGCGATTTGCTGCTCGATCTGCTGGAGACCATCCAGCGCGTGACCGGCGCCGATCAGGTGTCGATCCTGCTGCACATGGAACCAGCCGATCGCGACGCCATTCTGGTGGCGAGCCGGGACACGGGGGCGGCGGTTCCAGAGTTCGCCGGCGAGGCCGAGGCCTGGGCGTTCGTTTCCGGGCCCGGGTCCAGCGTCGGAGGGGATCAGCCGATCGCGACGCTGCCGAGCGCCGACCCGGGCGGGGTCCTGATCCGGGTGTCGGCCGGGCACAACCTGGCGCGTCCGAGCTCCGAGCGACGCGCGGTCGATGAACGGCGGCGGGAACCGGACGTGCGCACCGCGCCGCCCGACGACGGCGCGATATGGATCGGGCTGAGAGGCGGCCGCCCCCGCGAGGAGATCGTGGCCGAGTTCGCGGGCGACGCGCCCGAGGGCGCTGGCGCCGGCCGACCGGGCCTGCTGACCACCTGTATCAGACTGGCCTGGAGCGTCTATCACATGTCGCGGCTGATGCACGACCCGATCAGCGAACTGCCCGGTCGGATGGAGCTGCGGGTGTTCCTGCGGCGGGCGGCCGCCGCGGGCGCGCACAGCGGGCAGCCGATTGGACTGATGCTCGTGAATCCGGACGATTTCACGATGATCAACCACCGCCACGGGCGCCACCACGGGGACCTGGTCGTGCGCGACCTCGGGGTGAGAATCGGCGGGTGCCTGCGCCAGACCGACCGCGTGTTTCATTACGGTGGCGCGGTGTTTGCCGCGGTGCTGCCGGCGACCGACCTTGACCAGTGCCGCGCCGTGGCCGACAAGGTTCGTGCCGACCTGACTTCCGCCCGCTACCTCGACGGTGAGATCGCGCTCACGTTCAGCATCGGGGCGGCGGTCGCCGCTCCGGGCGAAGGCGCCGCCGGAGAGCCGGTAGACGAGTTGCTCTCGCAGCGTGCCAACGCGGCGCTCAACGGTGCCCGGATGTCCGGGGGAGCGCGCGCGGTCGTCATCGGTATCGACGACGAAGATCCCGAGTCCACCGTGCTCAATCCCCTGCGCGGCATCTTTGCGGCCGACACCGAGAAGGACTACCGCAACATGCTGCTGCTGTGGGAAACGGTCGCGCTGATCTCCACCCAGGCCGTACCCGAGGCGATCGCGCAGGCGTTCGTCGACCGGCTCGCGATCGGCTTTCGGCCGGAGCGGGTCGCGCTGGTTAGCGATTCCGAGGGCACGATCGAGGTGCTCGCCAGCAATGTCCGCGACGACACGGCCGCGGACGGACGCGCCAGCGGCCGACCGCTGGAACTGGATGGCGCGCGTCAGGCGTTGATTCGGGAGGCGCTCGAGACGGGTCGGGTCGCCCGTGCCCGTTCGGCCGGCAACGGCCCGGCGCGCTCGGCATATGCTGTGCCGCTGGTCGCGCGCGGAGCCCGTCTGGCCTGCCTGTATCTGGATTCGCGCGGTACCGAGCTGCAACTGGATTCGTCCGACGTGGTGTTCCTGAACGCGCTGGCGACCCAGATGGCCATCGCGATCGACCGCGCGGAGCTCGTCGCGCGCCGGATCCATGAACAGGAGCGCGAGCGCCGTTCGTTGCGCGAGGAGGTGCGCGAGCTGCGGCAGGCGTTGCATCACACCAAGATGGTCTACCAGTCGGCTGAGATGCACGGCCTGATGGAGACCCTGCGTCGCGTCGCGCCGACCGATGCCACGGTGCTGATCGTCGGGGAAAGCGGCACCGGCAAGGAGATGCTGGCCATCTCGCTGCACGAGCTGAGCGATCGCCGCGACCAGCCGTTCATCGTATTCGATTGCGGCGCGGTGGCCGAAAGCCTGATCGAGGCGGAGCTGTTCGGACACCTGAAGGGGGCCTTTACCGGTGCCGACCGCGCCGCGCCGGGTCACATCGCGCAGGCCGACGGCGGCACCCTGTTTCTCGACGAAATCGGCGAATTGCCGCTGGCGGTGCAGGCCAAGCTGCTGCGTTTCGTTCAGGAAAAACAATACTCGCCCCTGGGCAGCGCGGAACGGCGGCAGGTCGACGTGCGAATCGTCGCGGCCACCAATCGGGACCTGTCGGAAGAGGTCGCCTGCGGCCGGTTTCGAGCGGATCTCTACTACCGACTGCGGGTCATTGCGCTCGAGGCGATCCCACTGCGCCAACGGCCCGACGACATCCTGCCCCTGGCGCGCTACTTCCTCGAGAAGTACGCCACCCAGCAGGGCGCGGCAGCGCATCGTTTCAGCGCGGCCGCGGAACGGAGATTGCTCGGACATCACTGGGCTGGAAACGTCCGCGAGCTGCAGCACTGCGTGCTGCGCGCGGTACTCACCCACGATGCCGAGTTGTTGGATGCCGCGGCTCTGGAACTGTGCCCCGAGCCCGTGGGCCGAGCGAGCGTCCCGCGAACCACCGAGCCGATCGGGACCACCGCGGCCCCGGCGACACCGCCGCCGCGGGCCGCGGCATCATCGTGCGATCGCGATCCGTGGGCGGGGCTCCAGCGCGAGCTCGAGCGCCAGGTTTCGGCGGCGGTCGACCCGGAGCGGCCCCGCCCGGCGCCGATCGGGCGCTGGCTGAGCGAGGATCTGGTGCTGGCCGCCAACGAGGCCTGCGGCAACGTGGCACGCCGCGCCGCCCAGGTCGTGTCCATTCCGGAAACGACTTTTCGGCGGCAGTTGGAAGCCGCCAGTTCCGGGAGCGTTACCGGCACCGACTACCGGCCCGCCGGCTGGGAATCGATCCGGCCCCTGATCCGGCGGGTGGTCGAGCATGCCCGATCGGAACCGAGCACGGAAAACCTGCTCAGCCGTGCGCGCGATGAATTATTGGCCTGCGTTCAGGCCCGCACCGAAACCCCCACGATCGGGGCGTCGCTGATGGGGGTGACGCCTCCGACCTACCGACGTTGGTTACAAGCCAGAGGTCATCAAAATGAATGACTCAATCCGGACGCTGCTGTTGGTACTCGGCCTGCTTTCGGCCTTGTCGTGGGCGCCGCGCGCCGGCGCGACGCAGCCGTTGGACAGCGCTCCGCGCAACGTTCAGTTTCGGAACCTGACCACCGAGGACGGGCTGTCGAGCGAATTCGTCCACGACCTGGTGCAGGATCGCCGGGGTTATCTCTGGTTTGCGACCCAGGCCGGGCTCAATCGCTTCGACGGCCACGACATCCGAGTCTACGAGCATCGCCCCGATGACCCCGGGTCGTTGAGTCACAGCTTCGTGTGGTCGCTGCACGTGGATCGCGATGGGGTGCTCTGGGTCGGAACCGATCGGGGCGTGAACACTTACGATCCGGCCAGCGACAGCTTCAATCGACAACCGTTCGGGGGGCTGGCCTCGTTTCAGCGGGTGCGCAAGATCACGCAGGATCTGAGGGGTACGTTCTGGATCGGGACGGTGCAGTCAGGCCTGCTCTCGGTCGATCGCCGCAACGGCCACGTCAGGCGATACGTCCACGATCCGGGCCGGCCGGATTCGCTCCCCAGCGACAACGTCATCGCGATCCACGAGGACCTCTTCGGGGACCTGTGGGTCGGCACCGATGGCGACGGACTGGCGATCCTGAACCGTACCCGGGACTCGTTTTCGGTCTTTCGTCACCAACCCGACGACGATACCAGCTTGAGCGATGATCACATCCGCTCGATCTACGAAGATCGGGCCGGCCGAATCTGGATCGGAACCGCCCAGGGTGGGCTCAATCGATTCGAGCGCGAGCGTGGCACCTTCGCCCGCTACCGGCACGATCCGGCCGATCCCAACACGGTCGGGGCCGGCCAGCTACCCTCCCTGTTCGAGGATTTCGCCGGCACGCTGTGGGTCGGAACCGAGGACGGACTCTCCGAGTGGCGACCCCCGATCGAGGGGTTCGTGAATTACCGGCGCGACCCGGTCGACCGTCGCAGTCTCGTCAATAATCGGGTCAATGCGATTTTCCAGGACGACTCCGGAGTCCTGTGGCTGGCGACCAACGGCGGGATCAGCGCCTGGACCTATTTGAGCGACACGTTTCAGTATTTCACCAGCGCGGATGGTCTGATGCAGTCCGACGTGGTTACGTCGGTGGCCGAGGGCGCCGATGGTGACCTCTGGGTCGCGACTTACGGCGGCGGCCTGTCGCGCCTGAACCCGGAAACGGGCGTGGTCAGGCACTGGCGCAACGACCCCCAGGATCCGCGCAGCCTGAGCGACGACCGGGTCATGACGGTACACATCGACGGCTCCGGCAGGGTCTGGGTCGGCACCCGACACGCGGGTCTGTCGCGGATGAATGCCGACGGCTCATTCACCCACTTCCGCCACGATCCCGCTGATCCCGCCACCCTCAGCGGCGACGCCGTTACCCGGATCTTCAGCGAGGCGGACGGCACGGTCTGGATCGGGGTGTTCGGGGGCGGCCTCAATCGGCTCACCTGGAGCGACGGCGACGCGCACTTCGAGCGGTTCCGGCACGATCCCCAGGATCCGAACTCGTTGAGTGGCGACCGCGTGCTGGCGATTCATCAGGATCATGCCGGTACCTTGTGGGTCGGCACCGAGGGCGCCGGGTTGAATCGGTTCGTCGCTCACGCCAACCGTTTCCAGCGCTTCGACATCGAGCTCGTGCACGCCCGCGACGGCTCGAACCCGGTGAGCGGTACCCCGTGGGAGCTGTACGAGTCCGAGGACGGCACGATGTGGATCGGGACGCTGGGGCAGGGCTTGATGCGGTGGTCGGCAGCGGATCGTGCGGCGGGGGTTACGAGATTTGAACAATTCGGCGTGGCCAGCGGGCTCGCCCCGGATATCTATGGCATCGTGCAGGGCGATCGCGGGGAGTTGTGGCTCAGCAGCAGCCGCGGGCTGTTCCGTTTCGACCCGACGCGCGCGACCACCCGTCGCTTCGATCGCAGCAACGGCTTGCGCAGCAATGAGTTCAATCACGGAGCGCGGCTCAAGAGCCGGTCCGGGCGGTTGCTGTTCGGCGGCACCAACGGCTTGGTGGGCTTCTACCCGGACCACCTGCCGCACAACGCGCGGCCGCCCTCGATCGACCTGGTCGCCAAATCGCGCACTCAGCTTCTTGCGCGGACCGGAGTGGGCGGGGTGCCCGCGGTGGAGCTTGGTTATTTCGATCCGTTCGTGGCGTTCGAATTCGTCGCGTTGGATTTTGTCTCGCCGGACAACAACCGCTACCGCTTCCGGCTGAGCGGTTACGACATCGACTGGAACGACGCCCGTGATTTCCGGCGCGCGATCTATTCCAATCTGCCGGCCGGAGATTATCGCTTCGAGGTTCAGGCATCCAATAGCGACGGGGTCTGGAACCGGGTCGGCGCGGCGATGGATCTGACCGTTATCCCGCCCCCCTGGCGCACCGGGTGGGCCTATGCGCTGTATGCCCTGGGCGCGGCCGGGCTGGTGGTGGCTTACGCAACGCGCCAGCGGCGCAAGCGGCGGAACGATGCCGAGCGGACCGCTCGCCTGGAGCAACTGGTCCGGGAACGGACGATGGAACTGGCCGATCGCAACGAGGAACTGCTGCGGCTGAATCGGAAGTTCGAGGAGGCGAGCCTGACCGACCAGTTGACCGGATTGCGCAACCGGCGCTACGTCGATCAGTTCATCCAGGCCCGGATGGCCGCGGTCGAACGACGTCAGGTCGAATCCATCGCGCCCGCCGCCCGCCAAGCCGACTCCTCGATGATCCTGTTCGTGCTGATGATCGACCTGGACGGCTTCAAGCAGCTCAACGACGCGTTCGGCCACCACGCCGGCGACCAGGCGCTGCTGCAGGTCAAGGATCGGCTGCTCAACTGTTGCCGCTCCTCCGACATCGTGGTCCGCTGGGGCGGCGACGAGTTTCTCGTGGTCGGCAATTCGGCGTCCCGCGACGGAGTCCAGTTGCTCGCGGAGAAAGTCCGCCGGGTGCTGGCGGACGAACCCTACGACGTCGGTGCCGAGTTGCACGCGGAGCTGTCGGCCTCGATCGGGGTCACCGTGGCCCCGTTCGTCGAGGGGCGTCGCGGTTTCGCGGGGTGGGAGCAGCTCGTCGCGGTCGCCGATCACGGCGCCTATCTCGCCAAGACCAACGGGCGCAACGCCTGGGTCAGCCTGCGCGGCACCGCACGGATGCGCGAAGCCGACCTGCGCGGGATCCGCGAGAATCTCGGGGCCCTGATCGAGCACGGCAAGCTGGTGATCGACTCGTCCGTCGAGGGTGGGGTGTCGCTGCAGGCCTTTTCGCTGGTGCAAACCGGCACCGGTTGACCCTCGGGCCGATCCCGGCCGGGGGCCATGCTGACACGAAACTCAGCGTCGCCCAGATCTGGGAAGCCTGGACCAGTGGAGCATGACGCCGGCCCCGGTTGGAGTCAGCCGACCAGGCGCCGGTACAGATCGATGTAGTGGCGACCCTGATGGTCCCAGGAGTAGTCCTGGGCCATGCCGTTGCCGACCAGCCGCGACCAGGCGTCCCGGTCGTGGTACAGGTCGAGCGCGGTGTTGATGGCCCAGGTCAGGGCCTGGCGGTCGAAGTCGTTGAACACGATACCGGTGCCTGCGCCGGTGTCCGGGTCGTATAGCTGGACCGAGTCGACCAGGCCCCCGGTCGCGCGCACGATCGGCACCGTGCCGTAGCGCAGCGAATACATCTGGTTCAGCCCGCACGGTTCGTACAGCGAAGGCATCAGGAACATATCGGAGCCCGCTTCGATCCAGTGCGCCAGGCGGTTGTTGAACCCGCGCCAGAAGCATACCCGGCCCGGGAAGCTGCGCTTAAGCCAGGTGAAGAACTCCTCGTAGCGGGCGGCTCCGCTGCCGAGCACCGCCAGCGAAAAGCGCCGGCGCTTGAGCAATTCCGGCACCACCTGCTCGACCAGATCCAGGCCCTTCTGCGAGGTCAGCCGGGTCACCATCCCGATCAGTGGCGCCCGCGGGTCATCCTTGAGTCCCAGCTCGCGCATCAGCGCGCGCTTGTTCTCGCGCTTGCCGGACAGATCCCCGGGGGAGTAGTGGTGCGGGAGCAGCGGATCGGTCGCCGGGTCCCACTCGTTGTGGTCGATGCCGTTCAGAATCCCGGTCAGCGCGTCGCGGCGCTGCCTGAGCACGTCCTGCAGCCCCATCCCGTAGGTGTCGGTCTGGATTTCCTTCGCGTAGGTCGGGCTGACCGTGCTCAGGTGGTCCGCGTACAGCAGACCGGTCTTCAGAAAATTGATCCGGTCGCGCGCGAGATCCTCCTGATGCAGCAGATGGCTGCGCTCGCCGAGTCCGATCGCGTCGGCGATGTTGGCGCCAAACACGCCCTGGTAGCCGATGTTGTGGATCGTCAGCAGCGAGCGGGTGTTGGCGAACAGCCGGTCCCAGTCGTACAGCGATTTCAGGTAGAGCGGCGTCAGCGCGGTGTGCCAGTCGTTGCAGTGAATCACGTCCGGGGACCAGCCCATCCGCTGGCACATCTCCAGCGTCGCCCGCGCCAGCAGCAGGAATCTCAGGTGCTCGTCGCCGTCGGACCGGTAGATGCTCGGCCGGTGGTACAGAGCCGGGCAGTTGATCAGATAAACGCGCAGGCCGGTGCCGGGCAGCAGCGCGGTGTCGATCGCGTAGGAGAACCGATGGGGCCCCAGCGTGAGCTCCATGCCCTTGAGAAAATCCACCGGCCGCGGGTCGATTTCGCCCCGGTCGATAGTAGAATAGCCGGGTATCAGCACACGAACGTCATGGCCGCTGCGGTGGAGGTAGGCCGCGAGGGCGGCGCACACATCCGCGAGCCCACCGGTCTTGGCCAAGGGACTCAGTTCGGAAGCGGTGAGGCAGATCTTCATGAATGACCAATTGTTGTCTTTTTCGGGCAGCCGCCATTCTACGCGACAATTCCGGGCGTTGGACCGGACCGGGGTTGTGACATGAACGTGCTGCTGATCTCGCCCGGTTATCCGGCCGACATGCCCGAGTTCACCCGTGGGCTGGCCGAGGTCGGCGCGACCGTGTACGGGGTGGGCGACTCGCCGCCCGGTTCGCTGCCGCCGATGGTCAAGAACGCTCTGAGCGGCTATCTGCAGGTGCCGTCGTTGTGGAACGAGGGGGAGGTCATCGCCGAGCTGCGCGAGCAGCTCAAGGGGCGGCGGCTGGATCGGATCGAGTGCCTGTGGGAGCCGGGTATTCTGCTCGCCGCGCGCCTGCGCGAGGCGTTTGGCGTGCCCGGGCTGACCCAAGCGCAGGCGTTGAGGTTCCGCGACAAGGAGCGGATGAAGCAGGCACTGGACGCGGCCGGCATCCGCACCCCGAAGCACGTCGCCGCGCACTCGATCGCGGCGTGCTGGGAGGCGTCCGAGAGCATCGGCTTTCCGCTGATCGTCAAGCCGATCGCCGGCGCGGG
>JBFJNB010000055.1:0-9748 GCA_041633655.1 Lysobacterales bacterium
TCATCGACCTTGTCCTCGCGCTCGGCCTCCAGCCCCGCCAGCGCCTCACGGCCCTGCTCGAACGCGGCGCGCGCCTCCTCGCCGGCGCGCTTCAGGGTCTGCAATTCACCCTTCAGAGCGGCGATTTCCTGCTCCCTCAGGATCACCCCGCCGCGGCCGTGCTCGCCGCGGCTGAGCCGGACCCAGCCCGGCCCCAGCCATTCGCCGGCGCGGGTAATGACCGACTCGCCCGGGCCAAGCGTAGGCTTGAGCTTCAGCGCGCTCTCGCGGTCCTCGGCCACAAACACCCCGGCCAGCAGTGCGCTCACCGCGGCCGGACCCGTGACCTTGGTGGCCAGCATCTCCGGTCGCGCGGGGCCGGTCCCGGGAGCCGGGTCGGCCAGCAGCAGCTCGCCGTGCTCGAGCTCGCCGGCGGCCTCGAGCAGGCGCTCCGGGGCTTCGCGCAGCACCGCCTCCAGGTACGGACCCAGCGCGGTCTCGACCGCGCGTTCCCAGCCCGACTCGACCTCCAGCGCCTCGGCCAGGCGCGGCGCGCGGTCCAGACCCTGCGCGGCGAGCCACTCGGCGACCGCCTGGCGGTCCTTGCCGAGCGCGGCCTGCTGCAGCGCCTCCAGCGAGCTCAGACGGCCCTTGGCCTGCTGGTAGGCCTCGCGGGCGGTCGACAATTCCGCGTCGATCCGGCGGTTGGCCTGAATCTGCTCCTGGATCTGCGCGCGCAGCTCAGAAAGCTCCGCCTCCAGCTCGCGGCAGTCCTCCCGGTGGGCGTCGCGTTCGCCTTCGAGCTCGCCAATCTCGGCCTGCAACGCGGCTACCGCGGTGGCCTCGGTCTCGGCGCTCAGATCCTGCAACCGGGCGGCGCCGTCCAGCAGTTGCTGATCGAGGTGATCGATCCGGGTCCGCTCGACCTCGGCGGCGCGCTCGTGCTCGCCGCTTCGTTCGCGGAACTCCTGCCATTCCTGCTGCCAGGCCTGGAGCTCGGCCTCGGCCGCACCGGCCTCGTCCAGCGCGGTCTTTTCGGCCTCGCGGGCCTGCGCCAGCCCCGGCTCCAATTCGCCGATCGCGGCCTCCAGGTCCGCCGCCTGCACCCGGTCCAGGTCCAGGTGCTCCTGCAGTTCCTGCCAGCGCTGGTCGGCTTCCTCGTGTTCCTGGCGCTGGCGCGCGATCAGGTCCTGGCGGTGCTGGATCGCCTGTTCGATGCGCGCGATCTTGCCGCCGACCTCGTACAGCTCGCCCTGGACGCGGTTGACCGCCTCGCCGGCCTCTGCCTGGTTCTCGCGTTCGGCCTCGATCACCGCCTCGAGCTTGCGCCGCGCGGCGATTTTTTCCTCCAGCGCGTTGTGGACCGCCGCCTGTTCCTGGCGCGCGGCGTCGACATCGTCGTTCAGGGTGCGCCATTTGAGCGCCACCAGCTCGGCTTCCTGGCGCCGGAAACGGGTCTTGAGCTTCTTGTAGCGCTCGGCCTGGCGGGCCTGCCGGCGCAGGTGATTCAGTTGCTTGTCGACCTCGGCGCGCACGTCGTCCAGGCGCTCCAGGTTCTCGCGGGTGTGGCGGATCCGGTGCTCGGTCTCGCGCCGCCGCTCCTTGTACTTGGAGATGCCAGCGGCCTCTTCCAGGTGCAGCCTCAAGTCATCGGGCCGCGCGTCGACGATCTGCGAGATCATGCCCTGCTCGATGATCGAATAGCTGCGCTTTCCCAGACCGGTACCCAGGAACAGGTCCACGATGTCGCGCCGCCGGCAGCGCGTACCGTTCAGGTAATACTGCGAGATACCGTCGCGGCTGACCTGGCGCTTGATCGAGATCTCCGAAAACGCCGCGTATTCGCCCTTGATCTGGCCGTCGTCGTTATCGAAGATCAGCTCGACGGTGGCGGTGCCGACCGGCTTGCGCGTGGCCGAGCCGTTGAAGATCACGTCGCTCATCGACTCCCCGCGCAAATGGCGGGCCGAACTCTCGCCCATGACCCAGCGTACCGCGTCGATGATGTTGGATTTGCCGCAGCCGTTGGGGCCGACGACGGCCAGCAGATTGCTCGGCAAATGAAACACCGTCGGGTCGACGAAGGACTTGAACCCCGCCAGCTTGATTGTTTTCAGGCGCATCTGAGAAGAAAATCGGTCCCTGTTTTACTGGGTCAGCGGGCCGGCGGCGCGCCACCCACGGGCATCCTTATAAAAGGTCTAGATAATGACGACTCGTCCTTCCCGGGAACTGGAACTGTTCGACAACCCGCAGCCGGGCCGCGATTATACTATCCGAATCCGGATTCCAGAATTCACCTGTCTGTGCCCCAAAACCGGGCAGCCAGACTTCGCCACCCTGCTGCTGGAATACGTTCCGCACGAGCGCTGCCTGGAGCTCAAATCGCTGAAGCTCTACGTGTGGTCGTTTCGCGACCAGGGCGCGTTCCACGAGGCGGTCACGAACCAGATCCTCGATGAACTGGTGGCCGCCTGCGAGCCCCGGTTCATGCGTCTGACCGCCGAGTTCAACGTCCGCGGTGGGATCTACACCACCGTGGTGGCCGAGCACCGCCAGCGGGGCTGGGAGCCGCCACCAGACGTCGAGCTCCCCTAGCCTAACGCGGCGGGATCCCGGCGCGGGCGCGCAGGCTCGCCAGGTAGCGCTCGACTTGCTGCCGCGACAGCGTGCTGCGGATCCCCTCCTTGACGGTTTCGAACGCGGGCGGCTCGAACGCGCGTTTCTGCTCCAGGTAGACGACGTGCCAGCCGTACTCGGTCTGGATCGGCGTTTTCGTGTAAGCGCCGGGCTCGAGCGCCTTGATCGGCTCGGCGAACGCGGCCGGTACCTGCGCCAGGTTGACCCAGCCCAGATCGCCCGCGTTGGCGACTCCGATCTGTCCGGCATAGCTCTCGACCAGGCTCTTGAACGTCTCCCCGCCGGCGAGCCCCGCGATGACCGTATCGGCCGCCGCGCGATCGGCCAGCAGGATATGGTGGAGGCGGTACTCGTGGCGCCCGGTGACCCCGACCTGGCGTTCGTACTCGGCGTTGAGGTCGGCCTCCCCGACCGGATTGAGGCGCGCCTGCGCGGACATTGCGCGATTGGCCAGCAGCGACAGCCGCTGTACCTGCACTTCAGCCTCCAGGTTGGCGTCCGCCAGACCCCCGGCCTCGGCCTCGGCGGCCAGCAGGTTGAGGTCGGTCAGCTCGGCGAGCGCCCAGTCACGCACCTCCGGGGTCAGCTGGTGGTGACCGCGCAGGCGCGCAAACGCGGCGACCTGGGCGGCCGTGATCGCTCGTCCACCCACCTCGGCCACGATCTCACCGCTTGGTCCACCGGATGCCGGATTCGGGCCGGCTGGCGCCGGCGGCGCCGACTGACCGCAGCCGGTGACCGAGACGATCAGCGCGATCGTCGCCAGGTGCTTGTTGCTCATTCTACGGCTCCTCCGGGGTCCGGGCGCGGATCGCCAGCGCGTGCACGTCAGTGGTCATCATCTCACCCAGCGCCTGGTAAATCATCCGGTGCCGCTCGAGCGGCGCGCGCCCCTCGAACGCGCGCGCCACGACCTCGACCAAGAAATGACCGCGCCCATCGCGCGCGCCGGCGTGGCCCTCGTGCAGGTGGCTTTGATCGACCACCGCCAGCGACTCGGGATCGAGCGCGGCGCGCAGCAGCCGCTCGATCCGCGCCGCGCGTTCGGCGTTGGTCACGGCAGCACCGCCTTGAACGGCATCACCTCGACCGCGGCATAGACTCCGCCCGCCACGTACGGATCGGCGTCGGCCCAGGCCCGCGCCTGGTCCAGCGACTCGAATTCGGCCACGATCAGGCTGCCGGTGAACCCGGCCGGGCCGGGGTCGGGGCCGTCGACGGCCGGAAACGGACCGGCCAGCACCAGTCGCCCGTCCTCGATGAGCGCGTGCAGGCGGGCAATGTGACCCGCCCGGGCGGTCGCGCGCAAGCGGGCGCTCGAGGGAACGTCGCGGGCGACGATGGCGTACAGCATCGGGGTTTCAGTGCACTAGGTTTTCGCCGAGGGGGGCCAATGATAGCGAAACCCGGACCGACATTCAGTGAAACTCGTGCAATATCCGGGTTAGACTGCGCCCTTTTGCAGCCGAACAAACCAGCAAGATGACGTCCACGCCGCCGCCGGAGCACCCGGCCCAGGGGGAGATGCCGTTCGCGATCGTAGGAGGCACGCCGCTGATGCGACTGCCGACCGATCTGTATATCCCGCCGGACGCGCTGGAGGTGTTCCTGGAAGCGTTCGAGGGTCCGCTGGATCTCCTGCTGTACCTGATCCGGCGCCAGAACATCGACATCCTCGACATCCCGATCGCGCAGATCACCGACCAGTACATCCAGTACATCGAGATGATGCACGAGCTGCGCTTCGAACTCGCCGCCGAGTACCTGCTGATGGCGGCGATCCTGGCCGAGATCAAGTCGCGCATGCTGCTGCCGCGGCCGCCCTCCGACGACGACGAAGAAGAAGACCCGCGCGCCGAGCTGGTGCGCCGGCTGCAGGAATACGAGCGCTACCGGCGCGCGGCCGGGGACCTCGACGATCTGCCACGCCTGGAACGCGACATCCACCCCGCGGTGGCCTTTGTTCCCGACCGCGCGGCGGTGACGGTGCCACCCGACATCGATCTGCAGGAGCTGCTGCTGGCGCTTAGCCAGGTGCTCCACCGGGCCGATCTGTTCGCCCGCCACGCGGTCGCGCGCGAGCCGCTGTCGGTGCGCGCCCGGATGAGCCGGATCATCGAGGCTTTAAGCGGGCGCGATTTCGTCGCGTTCGAGAAGCTGTTCGAGGCCGCCGAGGGTCGCGCGGGGGTCGTGGTTACGTTCCTGGCGATCCTGGAACTGCTGCGCGAGCACCTGATCGAGGTGGCCCAGAACGAACCGTTAGGACCCATCTACATCCGCGCCCCCGGCTGAGGGACGCTCGAGAACGACCAATAGCGATGGAACTGCAACAACTCAAGATGATCGTCGAGGCCGCGCTGCTCGCGGCCGAGCAGCCGCTGTCGATCAGCCAGCTCGGCGCGCTCTTCGCCGAGGACGAAGCGCCCGGGCCGCAGGCGCTGGGCGAGGCACTGGATGCGCTCGGTGCCGACTGCGCCGGGCGCGGGATCGAGCTCAAGCAGGTCGCCAGCGGCTACCGGCTCCAGGTGAGGCCGGATCTCGAGCCGTGGGTCTCGCGGCTGTGGCACGAGCGTGCCCCGCGCTACTCGCGCGCGCTGCTGGAGACCCTCGCGCTGATCGCTTACCGCCAGCCGATCACGCGCGGCGAAATCGAGTCGATCCGCGGGGTCAGCGTCTCGACCAGCATCATGCGCACGCTGCAGGAGCGCGAATGGGTGCGGATCGTGGGCCACCGGGACGTGCCCGGCCACCCGGCGCTGTTCGGCACCACCCGCACCTTTCTCGACTACTTCGGGCTGAAGCGACTCGACGAGCTGCCGCCGCTGGCGGAGATCCGCGACCTCGACACGCTGGAACCGGAGCTGCAACTGGAGCTGGTGCCCGATTCGGAGCCGACGCCGGAGGCAGAGGCGACCTCGGAGCCGGGTCCGGAAACGGCAACCGAGCCGGAGCGGGATGGGTAAGCCCGACCCCGGCATACGGCTCCAGAAGCTGCTCGCGCAGGCCGGCTTGGGCTCCCGGCGTGCGCTGGAGGCGCGCATCGCCGCCGGCGAGATCCTGGTCAACGGACGACCCGCCCGGCTCGGCGATCGGGTGGCCGCCGGCGACCAGGTCGGCGCGGCCGGGATCCGCTACGCGGTCGCGCCGGCGAATGCCCCGGCGACCCGGGTGATCATGCTCAACAAACCGGAGGGGGTGGTGTGCACCCGCACCGATCCGGACGGGCGCCCGACCGTGTTCGACCACCTGCCGCCCCTCAAGGACGGCCGTTGGATTACGATCGGGCGGCTCGACTTGAACACCACCGGGCTGTTGCTGCTGACCAACGACGGGGACCTCGCCAACACGATGATGCACCCGCGCGGCGGGGTCGACCGCGAGTACGCGTGCCGGATCCAGGGCGAGGTGGACGACGAGATGCTGGCGCGGCTCAAGGCCGGGGTCGAGCTGGACGATGGTCCGGCGCGCTTTTCCGACGTCGTCGCCGCCGGCGGCAGCGGCGCCAACCGCTGGTACCACGCGACCCTGATGGAGGGCCGCAAGCGCGAGGTCCGGCGCCTGTGGGAGGCGGTCGGGGTCCGGGTCAGCCGGCTCAAGCGGGTGCGCTACGGCGCGGTGTTCCTGCCGTCGCGGCTGAGGCTCGGACGCTACGAGGAGCTGTCACCGGCAGACGTGAAGGTGCTTCGCGAGGACGTCGGACTGCCGGGCGTCGCGCCGGCCGGGCTCAAGCTGAAGCGGCTCGGGGGCCGTCGCTCGCGATCTCGAATACCCGCCCGGTGACCGGGCTCGGGTGCTCGGCGAGCAGGTACAGGTAGGTCGGAACCGCGACCGCGGGGTCAGCCGCCGGGGAGCCCCGTTCGTCCAGGTACGCCTGCCGGCGCAGGCGGGTCGCCAGCGGCGGCGGGACCACCGCATTGACCTCGATCCGGTAGGCCTCGAGTTCGGCCGCGGCAATCGCCGTCAGCGCGCTCAAGGCCTGCTTGCTGACCCCATAGGCACCCCAGTAGGCCCCGCCGACCCGCCCCGGGTCGTCCAGCGTGAACAGGACCCGCGCGCGGTCGGACTGCTTCAAGAGCTCCAGCACGGCCCGGTTGATCAGGAATGGCGCGCTCAGATTGACCGCGAGCGTCGCCTGCCAGACCTTCGGATCGGTCTGCGCCAGCGGGGTCAGGCCGGCGAACGCTGCCGCCACGTGCAGCACCGCGTCGAGCGCCCCGAGCTGGTCGCCGATCGCGCGCGCCATCTGCTCGTAGTCGCCCGCCTCGGCGCCGCTCAGGTCGACCGGATAGATCACCGGCTGCGGATGGCCCGCGGCGACGACCCGGTCGCTCAACTGCTCCAGCGCTCTGACCCGGCGCCCGGCCATCACGACCACGGCGCCGTGACCGGCGCAGGCTTCCACCAGCGCGCGCCCAAGCCCCCCGGTCGCGCCGGTCACCAGCAGCGTGCGCCCGTCGAGGAACCGTTCGGCCGGCGCGAACCCGGCAGGAATGTTGGACAGTCCGGTCATCGTTGGAGCCCGATCGATCGAGACAGGAGAATTGCGGCCGATTGTACACAACCGCCGGGAAGTGGAACTGAACGGCCGCAGCGCGATCCAACCGGCGCGGGCATATTGAAACCCGCGCCGAAAGGACACAAATAACTGTCGTCGCGCGGCTGTGAGCCGCTGCCACCACCAAACACGAAACCAGACAGGTGATTGCATGAAGAAGTTGACTGTGACGATCGCGCTCGTCGGCGCGCTGCTCGGCGCCAGCGCTACCGCCGGCGTGATCCCGAGGGACGTTTCGCTGGCACCGGTGGTCAAGGAGGTGGCCCCGGCGGTGGTCAACATCAGCACCCGGGGCACGATCGAGGTGCGGCGCAGCCCGATGTTCGACGATCCGATGTTCCGGCGCTTTTTCAACATCCCGGACTCGCCGCAGCGGCGGCAGACCGCGAGCCTGGGCTCCGGCGTCATCATCGACGCCAGCAAGGGTCTGGTCCTGACCAACCACCACGTCATCGGGCAGGCCGACAAGATCACCGTTCACCTGATGGACGGGCGCGACTACGAGGCCACCGTGGTCGGTTCCGATGAGGACTCCGACGTCGCGGTGCTGGAAATCGATGCCGACAACCTGTCCGAACTCAAGCTGGGCGATTCCGACGCGCTGGAAGTCGGCGACTACGTGCTCGCGGTCGGCAACCCGTTCGGCCTCGGCCATACCGTGACCTCGGGGATAGTCAGCGCCAAGGGCCGCTCCGGACTGGGGATCGAGAACTACGAGGACTTCATCCAGACCGACGCGGCGATCAACCGCGGCAACTCCGGCGGCGCGCTGGTCAACCTGCAGGGTGAGCTGGTCGGGATCAACACCGCGATCCTCGGTCCGGGCGGCGGTAACGCCGGAATCGGGTTCGCGATACCGACCCGGATGGTGCAGGCGGTCATGAGCCAGATCCTGGAGTACGGGTCGGTCGAGCGCGGGCTGCTGGGCATCCTGGGCCAGGCGGTCAATGCCGACATCGCGCGCTCGTTCGGGCTCAAGGAGGTGCGCGGCGCCGTGGTGACCCTGGTTCAGGACGACTCCGGGGCCAAGAAAGCGGGGCTGAAAGAGGACGACGTGATCGTCGCCGTCGACGGCCGCCCCGTCGACGACTTCCAGGACTTGCGCAACGCGGTCGGCCTGAAGCGCCCCGGCGACGAAGTCGAGCTGACCGTGATCCGCGACGGCAAGACGCGCGAAATCCGCGCCACCCTGGGCGCCTACGAGCAACTGGCCCAGGCACGGTCGGTGGAATCCAGCCTGGGCGGCGCCCGGCTGGGCCCGATTCCGAACGATCACCCGCTGGCGGGTGAGGTCGATGGGGTCATGGTCGAGGCGATCGAGGACGGCTCGGTGGCGGCGGGGGCCGGTCTCCAGCGCGGCGACCTGATCACCCACATCAACCGCCGGCGGGTCACCAGCCTCGAGGAAGCCGAGGCGATCATCGGCAGCGCGGAGCGCTTCCTGATCAAGGTCCGGCGCGGGAACGCGGCGTTCTTCGTCGTGATTGACTGAGTTGACCATCCATGACTGGTCATCCCTGGCCAGCATGGACGTCGGCCCTGTGCCGGGCTCGTCCCCGCACTGGCGACGAGCACCGCCTACAGGAGGTTGGCAATGTCGTCGCGCAGCTCCTCGGGCTTGGTCTGCGGGGCGTAGCGCGCGACCGGCTGGCCGGTGCGATCGATCAGGAACTTGGTGAAGTTCCATTTGATCCCGCGGCTGCCAAGCAGGCCGGGCGCCCGCCTCTTGAGGAACTCGAACAGCGGGTGGGCATCGGAGCCGTTGACGTCGATCTTGGCGAACATCGGGAAGCTGACCCCGTAATTTAGCTCGCAGAACTCGGCGATCTCGGCCTCGCCGCCGGGTTCCTGGCCCCCGAACTGGTTGCACGGAAAGCCGAGCACGTTCAGGCCCTCGTCCTTGAACTGCTGGTATAGCGCTTCCAGGCCCTGGTACTGCGGCGTGAAGCCGCACTTGCTCGCGGTGTTGACGATCACGAGCACCTGGCCGTCGTAGTCCCGGAGGCTCCGTTCCTGGCCATCGATCGTGCGTGCCGCGAAGTCGTACACGGTGTCGGTCATCGGCTCTTTCCTCATTGCTCCGTGTCGCCGTGCGGGTCCTCGCAGCGGCCCGGCCGCATCCGCCTGACCCCGCTGGCGGTGGCCGTGCAGGCATTGCCGTAGGTGCGCCCATCGCAGCCGCACACCGGGTCGTACTGCTGGGTGCACATCCGCGGCTCGCCCTTGGGCGGCACGATGCACGGACCCGGGTCCTCGGTCCGCGGGGCCGCCGCGGGCGGGGCCGGCTGCGCGGTCGGCGCGGCCGCGGGATCGGGCGCCGTCGGAGGGCCGCAGGCGACAAGCGCCAGTACCGACAGGGCGATCAAACGACGTATCATGCGGTTTCTCTGCGAAGAGTTGGCGACCGGCGTCAGGATGACCGAAAACGAACTCGAATGGAACCCGGGTTTCGTTCCCGGCAACCCGCTGTTCGACCACCTGCGCGCGCTATTCCCCGACCTGCCCACCCACTGGCCCGACCTCGGCGATCTGAATCGGCTGCTGCCGGCCGGGCTGCGGTCTGCCGGCGCTGCA
>JBFJNB010000056.1:0-9725 GCA_041633655.1 Lysobacterales bacterium
GATCGCATGCTTGTAGATCATCTGGCTGACGGCGTTGCGCAACACGACGACGAATTGATCGAACGATTCGATCTGTCCCTGGAGCTTGATCCCATTGACCAGATAAATGGACACCGGCACCCGCTCGCGGCGCAGCGCGTTCAAGAACGGCTCTTGCAATGAATGGCCTTTGGACATGGGCTTGCTCCATTTGTTCTTCTTCCGGTCTCTTCCCTGAACTGGCTACGACCTACTCGACTCCCGACTGCCACGTGACGCGTGATCCCGTCCTGTTGATCGGCGTCGATAGTATCATATACGCGGCGCCGAGGCGCCGCGATTCGTTCGCGGTCGCCGCCCGGTGCGATCAGCACAAAAATCGCTCGACCGCGCGCTCCAGCGCACCGTCGGCACCGTCAGCGGTCGGGTCCAGCCAGTCGGCCCCGTCCACGCCGCGCAGCCAGGTGAGCTGGCGCTTGGCCAGCTGGCGGGTGGCGGCGATGGCTCGTGCTCGCATTTCGCTCGAGTCGTAGGTTCCCTCCAGATGATGCCACGCCTGCCGGTAACCCACGGCCCGCATCGACGGCAACCCGCGGTTCATCCGGGGATCTTGCTTGAGGCCCGCCACTTCCCTGAGCAGGCCCGCTGCCAGCATCTCGTCGAAACGCCGTTCGATCCGCCGGTGCAACACTGCTCGATCTGTGGGCGCGGCGACCAGTTTCAAGTAGCGGGCCGGGTATTTCTCGCCAGCGGCGGCCTGCAGCTCGGAAATCGGCGTGCCGGTCAGGCGCGCGACTTCCAGCGCGCGCTGGATCCGCTGGGGATCGTTGGGATGAATACGGGCGGCGGCGGCCGGGTCGAGCGCGGCCAGGCGCCGGTGCAGCGCCGGCCAGCCATCGCGCGCGGCCTCCCGCTCCAGCCTTGCGCGCACCGCCGGATCGGCCGCGGGCAGCGGGGACAGGCCCTCCATCAGCGCGCGAAAATAGAGCATCGTCCCCCCGACCAGCAGTGCGTGGCGCCCGGCGGCGTGGATTTCCTCAATCGCCGCGGCGGCATCGGCGGCGAATTCGGCGGCTGAATACCGCTCCCACGGATCGCGAATGTCGATCAGGCGATGCGGCGCGCGGCGCAGCAGCTCCGGGGTCGGCTTGGCGGTGCCGATGTCCATCCGCCGGTAGACCATCGCCGAGTCGACGCTGACGATCTCGAGCGGGAGGCATTCGATCAACTTGACCGCCAGCGCGGTCTTGCCGGCCGCCGTCGGGCCCATCAGCAGCACCACCCGGGGCGGGTCCCGCGGCTCGGTCTGCATTATCGCCCGCGCAGAAACAGACGATCCAGCTCGTCCATCGTCAACGCAACCCAGGTGGGGCGCCCGTGGTTGCACTGGCCGCTGCGCTCGGTGCGCTCCATGTCGCGCAACACCGCGTTCATCTCGGTCAAGCTCAAGGCGCGGTTGGCCCGCACCGAGCCGTGGCAGGCCATCGTCGACAGCACCTGGTTGTACTCCTCGCGTAGCCGGTTGCTTGAGCCGTCGGCCAGGATGTCGGCGATCACGTCGCGCACCAACCGGCCCGCGTCGGCTTCCCCCAGCAGCGTCGGCACCTTGCGCACGCGCAGCGATTCGCGGCCCAGGCGATCGACCTCGAACCCGAGCTCGGCGAACGTTTCCGCGTTGGCCTCGGCACAGTCGGCCTCGGCCTCGCTGACCGGAACCGCGACCGGTACCAGCAGGGTTTGCGAGCGAATGCCCTCGTCCACCAGCGAGCGCTTCAGTCGTTCGTAGGTGATCCGCTCGTGGGCCGCGTGGGCATCGACCAGGATCAGTCCCCGGGCCCCCTGGGCCAGGATATAGACCCCGTGCAGCTGCGCCAGCGCGTAGCCGAGCGGCGGCACTTCGCCGTCGTCGTCCGGCGAGGCCGGGGCCGGACCGCCCGGTTGCCGGTCAGCGGGTGCCGGTCCGTACAGCGCCGCCTGATCGCGGATTTGGCCGGCCGCGGCCAGCGGCATCGCGCCCTGCCAGGCCCGGCCGCCCGGCAACGGCGCGGGGCGGGGATCGAACGCCGCGGCCGCCGGCACCTCCCCGGGGCGCACCTGGGCCAGCGCGTCCGAGAGCGTGCGGAAGATGAAATCGTGGACCAGCCGGGAATCGCGAAAGCGCACCTCGTGCTTGGCCGGGTGCACGTTGACGTCCACCCCGCGGGGGTCGAGCTCGAGGTTCAGCGCGTACACCGGGTGGCGACCGTGATAGAGCACGTCGGCGTAGGCCTGGCGCACCGCGTGCGTGACCAGCCGGTCGCGGACCATTCGCCGGTTGACGAAGAAATACTGCTGGTCGGCCTGCGAGCGCGAGAACGTGGGCAGCCCAACCCAGCCGCTCAGCGAAAGCCCCGCCGCCTCATGCTCGATCAGCACCGACTGGGTCAGGAACTCCTGCCCGAGCAGGGCCTTGAGCCGGCGTGCGCGGGCGTCACGATCGGCCGCCGCGGGCAGCCGCCGCACCACCCGACCGTTGTGGACCAGCTGCAGCTGCACCGCCGGATGGGCGAGCGCGATGCGCCGGACCAGGTCTTCGATGTGCCGGAACTCGGTTTTCTCGGTGCGCAGGAACTTGCGCCGCGCCGGGGTGTTGTAGAACAGGTCTCGAACCTCGACCGTGGTGCCCTGGGGATGCGAGGCCGGCTCCGGCTCGAGCAATTCGCGACCGTCGCTGGCGATCGACCATGCGCGCTCCGAACCAGGCGCGGCGCTGGTGATCCGAAAGCGGGACACCGCGGCGATGCTCGCAAGCGCCTCGCCCCGGAAACCGAGGCTCGCGACCGCTTCCAGATCGGCCAAGCTTTGGATCTTGCTGGTCGCGTGAGCGCGCGCCGCCAGCATCAGATCCTCCTTGTCCATGCCCTCGCCGTCGTCGCGGATCTTGATCCGCTTGGCGCCCCCGGCGTCGATCTCGATCTCGATCCGGCTGGCGCGCGCGTCCAGCGAGTTCTCGATCAGCTCCTTGACCACCGATGCCGGCCGCTCCACTACCTCGCCGGCGGCGATCTGGTTGACGAGTTGGGAGGGGAGTTCACGGATCCGCATCCGGGCGATTGTGGCAGCGTCGATCGGAGCTTGTCCAATGGGTGGGGTGGCTGGGGTCAGAGCCGAGTTTCCGGTGGAAATCGGGTCTGACCCCGGCCGGCGTCGGATCGATTCTGCGGCGCGCTTAGCCGCCGGCAGGGATCCTGATCTGGTCTCCGACGCGGAGCAGGTCGCCGTCGATCTGGTTGACCGCGCGCAGGCGGCCGAGGCTGACGTTGTGGCGCTGGGCGATCTCGCTCAGGGTTTCGCCCTGGACCACGATGTGCGAGTCGCGCACCCGGTTGGCGGCGATCCAGGTGCCCGGGGGCGGGTGGCGGTAGAAGTAGTCCTCGATGCCGTACATGATCGCGGTCGCGATCTTGCGCCGGCCATCTGCGGAGGACAAACGCTTTTCCTCGCGCGGATTGGTGATGAACGCGGTCTCGATCAGGATCGACGGAATGTCTGGCGCGGTCAGCACCGCGAACGGGGCGCCGCCGACCTCCCGCTGGTGGGTCGGTCCGGTGCGGGCCAGCGCCGCCAGCACCTGCGCTCCGACCGTCTTGCTGGCTTCCAGCGCGGCGCTCTGGGACAGATCCAGCAGCACCGCGGCCAGGGTCTCGTCCTTGTCGCTCAGGCTGACGCCGCCGACGAGGTCGGCCTGGTTCTCGCGATCGGCCAGGTACCTCGCCGCCTCGCTGGTGGCGCGCCCGCGCGAGAGCACGAACACCGACGAGCCCTTGACCCGCTTGTCCGGGAATGCGTCGGCGTGGATCGACACGAACAGGTCGGCCCGCTCCTCGCGGGCCTTGGCCGGGCGTTCCTTGTGCGCAATGTAGTAATCGCCGTCGCGCACCAGCACCGCGCGCATCCCGGGCCGGCCGTCGAGCAACGCCTGCAGATGGCGGGCGATCTTCAGCACCACGTCTTTCTCGCGCACCCCGCTCGGCCCCACCGCGCCGGGATCCTCGCCCCCGTGACCGGCGTCGATTGCGACCACGACTTCGCGCTCGGCGCCCGGGTCGACCTGCTTGACCGGCTCGGACGCGGAGTCACGGCGCGCCCGCGGATACAGATCCACCACCAGCCGGTGCCCGTACTGGGCCGCCGGCGCGAGCAGGAAGCTCTGCGGGCGAGCCGCCTGGCTGAGTTCGAACACTACCCGCAAATCGCTCTCGGCGCGCCGGCCGCTGCGCACGCCGGTCAGGAAGGCGGCGTCCGAGGACGGCTGGGGCAGCGCGCGCTCGAGCCGCGCGTGGTTGAGATCGATGACCACCCGGTCGGGATTCTTGAGCGTGAACAGCCGGTACTCGACCGCGCCCGACAAGTCCAGCACCGCCCGGGTCTTGTCCGGTCCGGCCCATATCCGCAGGCCATCGACCCGGGTTGGCTCGTCCGCCCCGGCAATGAGCAATGCCAGCAACGATGTCAGGACAGGCGTAATCATCAAGTAAGCTCCGATCTCCGGATTTACTGGATTGAGCCCGATTTTTCAAGTTTTTTCTCTTAAAAACCCGATAATTAACTGATTTTTATCGAGTTGAGAGCAATTCTCCAAGGCAGGACCGGGCCCGCTCGGAAATCCCGCTCAGCGCGACGTCGCGGCCGTCCGGGCAGCAGACTTCGAGTGTGACCACCAGGTCCGGGGGCGGCAGCACCCCGGCACCGTGCTCCGGCCACTCGATCAGCAGCAACGGGTCCTCCTCGATCAGGTCGCGCAGGCCGATGAACTCCAGTTCCTCGGGATCGGACAGCCGATAGAGATCCAGATGGCAGACCACGCCCCAGGGCGGCGTATAGCGCTCCAGCAGCCCGTAGCTGGGGCTTTTGACCGCCCCGGCATGACCGAGCGAGCGCAGCAGCGCCCGCGCCAGCGTGGTCTTGCCGGCGCCCAGCTCGCCCGACAGGTACACGCGCCAACCCGGCGCCAGCGACGCGGCCAGCCGCTCGGCGAGCCGCTCCAGCGCGGCCAGGTCCAGACAGCGCATCTTCATGAGCTGGCGCGCGGGTTCAGCACCGGGCGCAACGCCGCGAGCACGTCCCCCGCGATCAGTCCGCGCTCGCCGTCGGCCGCGGCCTGGTCGCCCGCGGTGGCGTGCGCCAGCGCTCCGCAGCGGGCCGCGTCCCATGGACTCAGGCCCTGCCCCAACAGCGCCGCGATGATCCCGGTCAGGACGTCCCCCATTCCGGCGCTGGCCATTCCCGGGTTGCCGGCGCGGCACACCGCCAGCCCCCCGGCCGGATCCGCGATCACCGTGCCGGCGCCCTTGAGCACACATACCGCGTGGTACCTGGCCGCGATCGCGGCGGCGGCCGCGAAGCGGTCGGCCTGGACCTCGGCGCTGGTGCTGCCGAGCAGGCGCGCGGCCTCGCCGGGGTGCGGGGTGAGCACCCAGTCGTCCCGCACCCGCGGTTCCCGTGCGAGCCAGTTCAGGGCATCGGCGTCGACCACCAGCGGCGGCCCGGCTCCGGCGGCGGCGGTAAACATCTCCCGCGACCACGGCGAGGCTCCGAGCCCGGGCCCGAGCGCGACCACCGAGGCCCACTCCAGCGACGCGGCCAGCGCCTGGGCATCCTCGACCGCGACGCTCATCAGTTCGGGGCGGCCCATCGGGGCGATCAGCGCGTGCTCGGCCCGGGTCGCCACCCTGACCAGCCCGGCGCCGGACCGAAGCGCCGCCTCCCCGGCCAGGCGCACCGCCCCCGGCATCCCGTGGTCGCCGCCGACGACCAGCACCGAACCGAACCGGCCCTTATGCGCGTTGCGCCGCCGCGGGGTCAGCCAGCGGCGCAGGTCTTGCGGCTGCAACAGGGCGCAGTCGCTTGCAACCTCGGCGTAGATCGCGGCCGGCACCTCGAGGTCCTCGAAGCTCAACGCGCCGGCGCAGTCGAGGCCGTCGCCGGTCACCAGGCCGCGCTTCAGGCCGATGAAGGTCACGGTGGCCGCGGCGCGCACCGCGCAGCCGAGGATCGCGCCGCGGTCGGCCGACAGCCCCGACGGGATGTCGACGCTGAGCACCGGCCGGCCCGCTGCGTTGATCCGTTCCACCGCTTCGGCGTAGGCGCCCTTCACCGGACGGGTCAGCCCGGTGCCGAGCAGCGCATCGACCAGCACCTGCCCGCGCGGCATCTGATGCGCTTCGAACGGGATCGTCTCGCCGCCGGCCGCGATGAAGTCGGCGTGCGCCCGGGCCGCGTCGCCCGACAGGCGACCGGGATCGCTCAGGGTCACCACTTCGGCCGCGATGCCGGCGGCGAGCGCCTGTTCCGCGATCACGTAACCGTCGCCGCCGTTGTTGCCGGCGCCGCAATAAACCGTGATCGCGGACGTGCCCGGCCAGCGCGCGCTCAAGGCCGCCCAGCAGGCGCGGCCAGCGCGGGTCATCAGCGTGTACCCGGGCACGCCGTGGCCCTCGATCGCGGACCGGTCGAGGGCGCGGGTCTGAGCGGCGGTGTACAGGCGTTCGGGCAGCACGGCGCGATGATTATCACCGATAACGCCGGCCCCAGCCACGCCGCCGGTTCCTCAGAGCGCCGGCTATACTCAGCCCATGGCAGTGCGCCCCGATCAACCGCAGCCGAGCCGCGCCGGCGATTCCGATCCGGTCGAACCGGCGCCCGACTGGGCCGGCCTGGCCCGCCGGATCAAGCGCTGGGGACGCGAACTGGGCTTTCAGGCCGTCGGCGTCACCGACACCGCGCTCGGGCGCCATGCGCAGCACCTTGAGCGCTGGCTCGAACGCGGCTTCCACGGGGAGATGGAGTACATGGCGCGCCACGGCACTCGCCGCACCCGCCCGGCCGAGCTGAAACCGGGCACGCTGCGGATCATCTCGGTGCGGATGGATTACCTGCCCGCGGCCGGCGCCGATCCGCAGCGGGTGCTGGACTCGCCGGAGCTGGGCTACGTGTCGCGCTACGCGCTCGGGCGCGATTACCACAAGCTGATGCGCAAGCGCCTGCAGCGCCTGGCCGAGCGCATCGGCGCCGAGATCGGCGAGTTCGGCTACCGCGCGTTCGTCGACTCGGCACCGGTGCTGGAAAAGGCGCTGGCCGAGAAAGCGGGTCTCGGCTGGATCGGCAAGCACAGCAATCTGCTGAGTCGAAATGCCGGGTCCTGGTTCTTTCTGGGAGAACTCTACACCGACCTGCCGCTGCCGCTCGACCGGCCCGCCAGCGAGCACTGTGGCTCCTGCCGACGCTGTCTGGACGTGTGCCCGACCCAGGCGATCGTGGCCCCGTTTCAGGTCGACGCGCGCCGCTGCATCTCGTATCTGACGATCGAGCTCCGGGGCTCGATCCCGGTTGCGCTGCGCCCGCTGATCGGCAACCGCATCTACGGTTGCGACGACTGCCAGTTGGTGTGCCCGTGGAACAAATTCGCCGGGCCCACCGGGGAGGATGATTTCCAGCCGCGCCACGGCCTCGACGCCGCGGCCCTGGTGGACCTGTTCGGGTGGAGTGAATCGGAGTTCCTGGCGCGCACCGCCGGCAGCGCGATCCGTCGCATCGGCTACCGCTGCTGGCTGCGCAATATCGCGGTGGCGCTGGGCAACGCACCGCGCAGCTCCGCGGTGATCACCGCGCTAGAGCAACGCCGTGACCATCCCTCAGCGCTGGTGCGCGAGCACGTGGCCTGGGCGCTGGCTCAGCACGACCAGCTTACGATTCACGCCGACTGACCCAATCGATCCAGTGATCGAGGCTCGGGTCACCACCACCGGCGGCGCGTTCCAGCCTGGGTTCGATGTCCGCGGCGATGGTTTTGCCGAGCTCCACCCCCCACTGGTCGAACGCGTTGTTGCCCCAGATCCAGCTCTGCACGAACACCTTGTGCTCGTACAGCGCCAGCAGATTGCCGAGCGCGCGCGGGGTCAGCGCCTCCAGCATCAGCACGTTGCTGGGACGGTTGCCGGGGAACACGCACTGGAGCGTTCGGCGATCGATCTCGGCCGGGTCCAGCCCTTCGGCGCGCAACACCGCGGCGGTCGCGGTGGCGTCGCGCCCGCGCATCAGCGCGGTGGCCTGGGCCAGCATGTTGGCCAGCAGTTGGCGATGGTGCTCGGGGTAGTCATGGCCCGGGTCGCGAACCGCGATGAAATCGACCGGCACCACGTCGGTGCCCTGGTGCAGCCATTGGAAGAACGCGTGCTGCACGTTGGTGCCGATCCCGCCCCAGATCAGCGGCCCGCTGGCGCGCTGGAGCGGTTCCCCCTCGGCGGTGACCGATTTGCCGTTGCTTTCCATGTCGAGCTGCTGCAGGTACTCGGGCAGCGATTTCAGGCGCTCGTCGTACGGCACCACCGCGTGGGCCAGCAAACCGGCGACGTTGCGGTGCCAGATCCCCACCAGCGCCAGCAGAACCGGGAGGTTGCGCGCGAGCGGCTCGTCCCGGAAGTGGACGTCGACCTCGGCCGCGCCGGCGAGCAGCGACTTGAAGCCCGCGGCGCCGATCGCCGCGGCGATCGGCAGGCCCACCGCCGACCACAGCGAATAGCGCCCGCCGACCCAGTCCCACATCGGCAGGATGCGCTCGGCCGCGATTCCGAACCTGCGCGCTCGCTCGGGGCGCGCGGTGACCGCGATGAAGTGCGCGCCCGGTGCCTCGGGGCCCCGGCCCAGACCCTGCTCCAGCCAGGCGCGCGCGCTGGTCGCGTTGGTCAGGCTCTCGCGGGTCGAGAAGCTCTTGGAGGTGAGGCAGAACGCGGTCGTCGCCGGGTTCAGCCGCGGCAGCAGCGCAGCGATCGCGCTACCATCGACGTTGGCCAGGAAGTGCACCCGCCGCGGCCCGGCGCCGGCCAGCGCCTCGACCGCGAGTTTGGGACCGAGATCGGAGCCGCCGATCCCAATATTGACCAGGTCGGTAATCGGATTGCCGGTGGCTCCCCGCCAGGTCCCGGCGGCGAAACCATCGGCCAGTTCGAACATCCGCGCCTGCATCGCCTCGACCTCGCCGACGACCCCGGTTGCGGTGGCGACCTCGCGACAGCGCAGCGCGCTGTGCAGCGCCGGGCGCTGTTCGCTCAGATTGACCGTGTCGCCACCCAGCAAGCGCCGGATGCCCGCCGGCAACCCGCGCTCCGCGGCCAGCGCCAGCAGCGCCGACCAGGCGGACTCATCCGGCACATTGCGCGACAGGTCCAAGCGCAACTGGCCGAGCCGATGGGTATGGCGCCGCCCGCGGTCGGGGTCCCGGTCGAATGCCTGTTGGATCGATCCGGTGGACAGGCGAGTGTTGCATTTTTGCAACAAAGCCCATGGATCGGACGTCTGGTTCACGCGGAATTCTCCCAGCGGTGTGGTCATCCCCCGGGCGCCCCGCGGTCCGGTGCGGGCGGGGCCGGCGCGGGGCGATCCAGAGGCTAACGGATCGGGGCGCGAGGCCGTCCGCCGGGCCGCGCGATCCCAGCCGTGGCGGGCGTTTCGACTCGAATTGGCACCCCATAAAAACAAACCCCCTCCACAAGGTAGAGGGGGCAGAATCGGAGTGACGATTACCTTAAACAAATGCGCCCTGCACTTGGGTCGGCTCTGAAAGCTAGAGAGTAAAGCCAATAACCCAAGTGCGCGTGACTATAGCACCGTTGATTCCAAAAAGCTAGCATCAAAGCAACGCTTTGTCGCATTTACCCAACCTGTGGTAAATTTACCACCTCAGCCCTCCGAAGCCCCGTCGGCAAGCC
>JBFJNB010000057.1:0-9718 GCA_041633655.1 Lysobacterales bacterium
GAGATCATCGAGGAGCGCACCGTCGGCCCGAGCCTCGGGCGGGACAACAACGAGCAGGGGCGCAACTCGGTCGTGGTCGGATTCGTGCTGGTGCTGATCTTCATGGCCATCTACTACCGAGCTTTCGGATTGATCGCCGACCTGGCCCTGCTCGCCAACGTGATCCTGGTGGTGGCGCTTCTGTCGCTGCTGGGAGCGACGCTGACCCTGCCCGGGATCGCCGGAATCGTGCTGACCGTCGGCATGGCGGTGGATGCCAACGTGCTGATTTTCGAGCGCATTCGCGAGGAGCTGCGCAACGGCAACACGCCCCAGGCAAGTATCCGCGCGGGCTACGAGAAGGCGTTTTCGACCATCGCCGACGCCAACGTCACGACCCTGATCGCCGCGATCGTGCTGTTCACCTTCGGTACCGGCCCGATCAAGGGCTTCGCGGTGACCCTGTCGCTGGGCATCGTGACCTCGATGTTCACCGCGATCATGGGCACTCGGGCGGTGGTGAATCTGACCTACGGGCGCAGGCAGCGGGTCAAGTCGCTGGCCATTTAGGACCTATCTGCATGGAACTGCTAAAAACCAAAACCAACATCGACTTCATGGGCCAGCGCACGCCGGCGGTGCTGTTCTCGGCGGTGCTGATCGTCATTTCGATCACTTCGATGATCGTGCGCGGCTTCAATTTCGGGCTCGATTTCACCGGCGGCACCCTGATCGAGGTCGCGTTTCCGGAGAACGTCGAGCTGTCCCAGGTGCGCTCGGCGCTGGCCGAGGCCGGCTACCCGGACGCGGTGGTGCAGACCTTTGGCGAGCTGCGCGACGTGGTGGTGCGCCTGGCCGCCTCGGACGAGACCTCGAGCGCCCAGTTGAGCAACCGCGTGCTGGACGTGCTGGCGGCGGCCAGCGGCCAGGAGGTGGAGATGCGGCGGGTCGAATTCGTCGGCCCGCAGGTCGGCGACGAGCTGGCCGAGAAGGGCGGTCTGGCGATGATCTACGCGCTGATCGGCATCCTGATCTACATCATCGTGCGCTTTCAGTGGAAGTTCTCCATTGGCGCGGTGCTGGCGCTGATCCACGACGTGATCATCACGATCGGCTTCTTCTCGGTGTTCCAGATCGAGTTCGACCTGACCGTGCTGGCCGCGGTGCTGGCGGTGATCGGCTACTCGCTCAACGACACCATCGTGGTCTACGACCGGATCCGGGAGAACTTCCGCGCGATGCGCAAGGTCGACGCCAGGACGGTGTTCAACGCCTCGATCAACCAGACGCTGTCGCGCACGGTGATGACCGGAGTGACCACCCTGCTGGTGCTGGGAGCGCTGTTCTTCCTGGGCGGGGAGATCATCCACAGTTTCGCCCTGGCGCTGATCATCGGCATCATCATCGGGACCTATTCGTCGATCTACGTGGCCGCGATCGCGCTGTTGCAAATGCGGGTCACCAAGGCCGACCTGCTGGCGCCGCAAAAAGAAGGCGCCGGCCTGGACCACATACCCTAGCGAGCGCCGGTCAGCGTTTGAGGTCCGGGCCCAGGTGGGGCCCGATCGCGCGCTTCAGCGCGCCGGCGAGCTTCAGGTTGGCGGCGATGATGTTGCCGGTTTCCAGGTAGGCGTCGCCGCCGCCGAAATCGGTGCAGAGGCCGCCGGCCTCGCGGATCAGCAGTGCGCCGGCGGCCATGTCCCAGGGCTTCAGACCCAGTTCCCAGAACCCGTCGACGCGACCCGCCGCGACGTAGGCCAGATCCAGCGCCGCCGACCCGGCCCGGCGCACGTCGGTGGCGTGCGCGAACAGGTCCCGAAACATCCTCAGGTACGCGTCCAGGCGGTCCTTCTGGCGGAATGGAAACCCGGTGGCCAGCATCGCCCCGTCCAGCGAAGCGCGCCGCGCGACCCGAATCCGGTGGTCGTTCAGGAACGCCCCGCCGCCGCGGCTGGCGGTGTAGAGTTCCTCGCGCAGCGGATCGTAGACCACCGCGTGCTCGGTCACCCGTTTGCGCTGGGCCGCGATCGAGATGCTGAAGTGCGGGATCCCGTGGATGAAGTTCTTGGTCCCGTCGAGCGGATCTATGACCCAGCGGAACTCGGACTCGCCCAAGGCGCCGCACTCCTCGGACAGAATCGCGTGGTCCGGGCAGGTGCGCCGGATCTCGTCGATGATGGCGCGCTCGGCGGCGCGGTCGGCCGCGGTCACGAAGTCGTTGCGCTCCTTCTCGACCACGGTCAGCGCCTCGGCCTGATTGAGCATCCGAATCAGGGCCTTGGCACCGGCCCGGGCGGCGCGTACCGCGATGTTCACTACCGGCTGTCGCATCGTTGTTTGCCCATCCTGCGCGCAGCGCGCAGGATAGCAGAGCCGCGCATTGACCCCAATGAACCTTGCGGATCCGCGACCTCCAACCAATAATCTGCCCCGATGCTGGATCGAATTCGAATCATCCTGTCCCGGCCGACCCACCCCGGCAACATCGGGGCGGCGGCGCGGGCGATGAAGACGATGGGCCTGACCGAGCTGGTGCTGGTCCAGCCGACGCGGTACCCCGACGCCGAGGCCACCGCGCGCGCCTCCGGCGCCGACGACCTGCTGGCGCGGGCCCGCGTGGTGGCGGACTTGAGCGCGGCGATTGGCGACTGTGGGCTTGTGCTTGGCACCAGCGCCCGGCTGCGGCGGGTCCCGCTGGAGCAGCTGGACCCACGCCGGGCGGCCGAACGCGCGCTCGCCGCGACCGGCCGCACCCGGGTGGCGCTGCTGTTCGGCCAGGAGCGCTCGGGGCTCGACAACGCCGAGATCGCCGCCTGCCACGCGCTGGTCAACATCCCCACCAGCTCGCGATACGGATCGCTGAATCTGGCCGCGGCGGTCCAGGTGCTGTGCTACGAGCTGCGGATGAGCGCGCTGGAGAAGGGCGTTGCGGAGGCCGCGGCGATGCCGGAACACGTGCCGGCGGCAGGGGACAAGATGGAGGGGCTGATCGAGCACCTGCGCACGACGCTGCTCGAAATCGGGTTCCTGGATCCGAAGCAGTACCGCACGATGATGGTCAGGCTAAGACGGCTGCTGAATCGCGCCTCACCGAGCGAGTCCGAAATCCACATCCTGCGGGGGATCCTGAGCGCGGTGGACCGCCTGGGCAAACAGGAGCAGAGCGAAAAGGCCAAAAAAGCCCGCGGTGCCACCGGTTAGTTAAAACGCCTCCCGAAAACGAGGGGGATGGGAGCCAGTGGCAGGACACTCGATGACACCGCGGGTTCAAGAAATCAAATGGCCTCGAGCTGGTCGGCGCTGACCCACAGTTCGATGTTGCGCCGGCGGTTGACGGTGCGCAGCCGCAACGCGTCGTCGCTCGGGGCGATCACGTCGACCTGGATCGCCGAGCGCAGCTTGACGCAGGCGGTCCCGTCGTAGAGCCATTGGATGGTGTGCTGGTCGCCGGCGCGCTGCGCGGCCCGAATCTCGACCAGCGCCTGGTGATTGCGGCACGCGATGGCTCCCGGCTTGATCTGCTCGGCACCCACCGGCCCGATCACCCCGGCCAGCAGCAGACCGGCTAAAGCGAGCTTTTTCATCCCTCAACTCCCATTCGTTGCTTCGGGGACTACTGTGCCCGCAACCGCGCCCGAGCCATAGGGCGGCTTCGCCCCGGTCGCTGTAGGAAAATGCCGACAGCCGGTGTCGGCAAACGCCTGCCGGCCGGTGGCGGAGCTGCGGTCTATTCCGGTCCCCACAGCAGCCGGTCGAGGTCCTCGCGCCAGTGGAACGCGCGGTCGATCCGGCCGCGCGTCACCGACACCCCCTCGGCGCGCAGCCGATCGAGCTGGCGCTCGTAGCTGGCGCTGCCGGGCGGAAACGCGATGCGCCCGTCGGCGCGCACGACCCGGTACCACGGCAGCTCGAATCCGTCGGGGGCCTCCCTGAGGGCCTTGCCGACCAGGCGCGCGCGACCGGGCAGGCCGGCCGCGCGAGCAACCGCGCCGTAGCTGGCAACCCGGCCCGCCGGGATCCGGCGCACCGCCCGGTAGATCTCGTCGTAGCGCGCCTGGTTCATGCGCGGGCGCAGTTTTCCAGCAGCGCGCCAATCAGGCGCGGCCACAGGGCCTCCGGCAGGTAATGGCCCAGGCCCTCGATCAGCTCCAGGTGCGCGCCGGGAATCGCGCGCGCGACCGCGGCCCCGGCGGCGGCCGGGATCAGCGGGTCGGCGGTGCCGTGGACCACGGTGACCGGCAGCCGGACCCGCTCGAGCGCGCGGCGCCGGTCCGGGGCAGCGATCAGCGCGGCCAGTTGTCGCTCGCGCCCGTGCGGGCCGCGAGTCCTCCGTGCGGCGTCCTCGATCTGCGCTTTGACCACCGCGTCGTCCGGCGGATAGTGGGCACCGGCGACCGCCCGCCAGAAGGCCAATCCATAGCGAAGCTGGCTGGCCAGGTCCGGCCCCGGCTGGCGCCACGCGAGCGGTAAAAGCCGCGGCGACGGGAACAAGTGGCGGCGCGCACCGCGGCTGGTCATCAGGAGTCCCAGGCTCAACAGCCGCTCGGGGTGCGCGGTGGCGAGAAGTTGCGCGATCATCCCGCCCATCGAGATCCCGACCAGGTGGCAGCGGGCGACCCCGAGGGCGTCGAGCAGGCCGAGCGTGTCGGCGGCCATGTCGTCGAGCGTGTACGGGGTGCGCGGGATCAGCCCGCACAGGCGCTTCAGCGCGACCGGCACGATCCGCGGCCGCCCCAGGTGGTCCAGGCGGCTGCTCATTCCGACGTCGCGGTTGTCGAACCGGACCACCCAGTAGCCGGCGCCGGCGAGCCGGCGGCAGAACGGCTCGGGCCAGGCATTGAGCGGCATGTTGAAGCCCATGACCAGCAGCAGGCAGGGGTGGTCGCGGTCACCGAAGGCCTCGTACTCGATTTCGATCCCGTTGGCAGTAACCAGCGCCACTAGTAAAGAATGCGGGTACGAATGGTGCCGTGGACCGCGCGCAGGCGCGCCATCAGGGCCTGCGGGCGCGCCACCTCCAGGTCCATCACGACATAGCCGACGGGGCCGCGGGTCTGCAGATACTGGGCGGCGACGTTGACCCCGCTGTCGGCGAACACCTGGTTGATCTCGCGCAGCACCCCCGGCTCGTTGCGGTGGACGTGCAGCAAGCGGTGGCGGCCGCGGGCGTCGGGCAGCGAAACCTCGGGGAAATTCACCGCCGATACCGTCGAGCCGTTGTCCGAATAACGGATCAGCTTGGTGGCCACTTCCTCGGCGATGTTGCGCTGGGCCTCCTGGGTGCTGCCGCCGATGTGCGGGGTCAGCAGCACGTTGTCGAGCGCGCACAGCGGCGAGGTAAACGGCGCGTCGTTGGACTCGGGTTCGTGCGGAAACACGTCCACCGCCGCGCCCCCGAGCTTGCCGGCGGCCAGCGCCTCGGCCAGCGCTTCGATCACGACCACGTGGCCGCGTGAGGCATTGATCAGGCAGGCCCCATCGCGCATCCGCGCGATCGCGGGCGCGTCGATCATGCCCCGCGTCTCGGGTGTCTCCGGGACGTGCAGGCTGACCACGTCGGCCACGTCCAGCAGCGCCTCCAGCGACGGGCACGGCTGGGCGTTGCCGAGCGGCAGCTTGGGCACGACATCGTAATACCGGACGCGCATGCCGAGTCCTTCGGCGAGCACCCCGAGCTGGCTGCCGATGTGGCCGTAGCCGACGATGCCCAGCACCTTCCCGCGCGCCTCCACCGCGCCGGTGGCGCCCTTGAGCCACTGCCCGCGGTGAGCCGCGGCGTTCTTCGCGGGGATCCCGCGCAACAGCATGATGATTTCGGCCAGCACCAGCTCGGCGACCGAGCGGGTGTTGGAAAACGGCGCGTTGAATACCGGAATCCCGAGCTGGGCGGCGGCTTCCAGATCGACCTGGTTGGTGCCGATGCAAAAACAGCCGATTGCGGTCAGGCGCCTGGCCGAGCCCAGCGCGTCGGCGCCCAACTGGGTGCGCGAGCGGATGCCGAGAAAGTGCGCCCCGGCGAGCAGGCGGCGCAGGTCCCGGCCGTTGGCCGCCGCGGGTGCGCTGACGACGTTCGAGTAACCGTGCGCGGCCAGCACCTCGGCGGCGGCCGCGTGGATGCCCTCCAGCAGCACGAACCTGATTTTTTCCTTGCTCAAAGACAGCGCTTTCACGATCGCACTCTGCTAGCATTGCCGCGGTGGTCAGGGACAGCGCCGGATTGTGGGCGACCGCGCCTCGCCATTGCAACCCCGCGTCAGGCGGCGGGTCCGATTGAAGGCCCTCTGACTTATTCGATGAGCAACCGAAACCAACCCCAGGAATGAGCACACCGATCCGGCGCGACGACCAAGACGAGTTCCCGGCCCGACTGGCTCCACTGCGGCGACGCGCGCCGGACCTGGAGCTGCTCACCGAGCCGGCCGACCTCCAGCGCTACGGAACCGACTGGACCCGCCGCTACGATCCGGCGCCGCTGGCCGTCGCGCTGCCGCGTTCGGTAGCCGAGGTCGCAGAGATCGTCGGGTTCGCGTACCGTCACCGCTGTGCGCTGGTGCCCTCCGGGGGCCGCACCGGACTCAGCGGCGGGGCGGTGGCCGCCGCCGGCGAACTGGTGGTGGCGCTGGAGCGGATGAACCGGATCCTCGATTTCGATCCGATCGACGGCACGGTTACGGTCGAGGCCGGCGTCGTGACCGAGCGCGTCCAGGAGTACGCGCGCGAGCGCGGGCTCAGCTACCCGGTCGATTTCGCGGCGCGCGGATCGAGCCAGATCGGTGGCAACGTCGCGACCAACGCCGGCGGCGTGCGCGTGCTCCGCTACGGCCCGACCCGCGATTGGGTGGCCGGGCTCAAGGTGGTGACCGGACGCGGCGAGGTGCTGGAACTGAACCGTGGGCTGGTCAAGAACGCAACCGGCTATGACCTGCGCCATCTGTTCGTCGGCAGCGAGGGCACCCTCGGGATCATCGTCGAGGTCACGTTGCGGCTCACCGGGTCGCCACCGGACCAGAACGTCATGCTGCTGGCGGTGCCGGAGCTCGGCGCGCTGATGCGGGTTTTCGAGACCGCCCGCGCGCGGCTCCGCCTGTCGGCGTTCGAGTTCTTCTCCGACGCCGCGTTGACCCACGTGCTGGCCGGCGGCCAGGCGGTGGCGCCGTTTGCCGAGCGCTGCCCGCACTACGCGCTGCTGGAATTCGATGCCGCGGGCGAGGCGAGTGCCCTGGAGATGTTCGAGAGCTGGGTGCAGGCCGGCTGGGTCGCCGACGGGGTGCTGAGCCAGAGCGCGCAGCAGGCCGCGTCGCTGTGGGCGCTGCGCGAGCACATCAGTGAACGGATCGCCGCGCGCACCCCCTACAAGAACGACGTATCGGTGCGGGTCTCGAAGGTGCCGCCGTTCCTCGACGACCTGAAGGCGGCCGTCGCCACCCACTACCCGGATTTCGAGACCGTCTGGTACGGACATATCGGCGACGGCAACCTGCACCTGAACATCCTGCGCCCGGAGGCGATGCCGCTGAATGAATTCCAGCGCGCCTGCGAACGGGTCGACGGTTTCGTTTACGACCTGGTGCGCCGCCACCAGGGCAGCGTGTCGGCCGAGCACGGGGTGGGCCTGCTGAAGCGGGCCTGGCTGGGCCATACCCGATCGCCCGAGGAAATCGCCTACCTGCGCGCGATCCGCGCCGCGTTCGACCCGCGCGGGATCCTGAACCCGGGCAAGCTGCTGCGATGATACCCCGCCCGCGACCAGGGCCTTACCGCGCGCTGCCGCCGGCGGTGCTGACACTTCTGATCGTCAATCTGCTGATGTTCGGGCTGCAGGCGCAGGCGCCCGCGCTGGTGCTCGACTTCGCGCTGTGGCCGCTGGGTTCGGTCCCCGGACCCGGGGGCGAGCCGGTCGGATTCGCGCTGTGGCAACTGGTCAGCTACAGCTTCCTGCACGGCAGCCTGACCCACCTGTTCTTCAACCTGTTCGCGCTGTGGATGTTCGGGGTCCAGATCGAGGTCGTCTGGGGCACCCGGGCGTTCGTGTTCTACTACATCAATTGCGTGATCGGTGCGGCACTGGTGCAGCTCGTCGTGATTGCGTCCCAGGGCACGTTCTACCCGACCATCGGCGCGTCCGGCGGGGTGTTCGGGGTGCTGCTCGCGTTCGGGCTGATGTTTCCGAACCGCCCGATCATGCTGCTGTTTCCGCCGATCCCGATGAAGGCGAAGTACTTCGTGCTGCTCTACGGGGTGCTCGAACTGACCCTCGGCGTCAGCGGCGCGCAGTCCCAGGTCGCGCATTTCGCCCATCTGGGCGGGATGCTGTTCGGGTTTCTCTTGATCCGCTACTGGCTGGGGCGTTTTCCGTTCAGTCGCGCTGGAAGTTGAACGAAAAGCTGCCGCTGTCCGGGGCCACCAGACTCAACTCCAGCTCGCGCCGCTCGCGCACCACCGTGACCGGGATCCGCTCGCCGGCCCGGTAGCGGCTCAGCCGTCGCATCGCCTCTTTCGGTTCGGCCACCGGCGCGCCGTCGATGGCGACGATCACGTCCCCGCCCTGAAGCGGCGCGCCGTCGAGCTCCGATTCGATCACCAGGACGCCGTCGTCGGTGCCGAAGTAGCGCGCCAGATCCGGGTTCAGCCGCGCCAGCTCCAGCCCGGACCACGCGAATCCGAAGCGCCACAGATAGGCCCCACCGGGCAGGCGGCGGGGATCGAGATCCCGCAGCAGGTCGAAGTTGCCCTTGAGTTCCTCCAGGTCCGCCGCCCAGTCCTCACCGAGTCCGAACCGGGAGTCCTCGCCGAGGCCGACGTCGGGGAATTCGTAGCGGTAGCCAAACGCGATGGAGGGCCGGTGCAGCTCCGCGGTGACGGTGGCGCTCGCGCGCTCGCCGCCGCGCTCGTAGACGAACTCGAAGCGGTCGCCGACCTGCATCCCCTCGAGCGCATCGTAGGCGCGTTCGACCGCGTCGCGGCCGGTGAACGCCTGCCCGTTGATCTCGACGATCAGGTCGCCCGAGCGCAGCCCCGCCCTGTCGGCCGGGCCGTCCGGGGTCACCCCGGCCAGCCGCACCCCGCGACGATCGGGGGTCGAGGCCATGATCACGCCGACCATCGGGCGTTCCAGACCGCGGCCGAGCCAACTGCCTTTCACCCCCGGCAGCGGGCGTTGCTCCCGGGTCAGGCGCTCGATCCGGCGGGTCAGGTCGCGCAGCTGCTGCTGGGTCTCGGCGAGTTCCTGGCGCAGTTGGTCCAGCGCCTCGTCCCCGGCGGGATCGGCACCCGCGGGAACGACCACGGCCAGACCAGCGATCAGGGTCAGGGTAGATAAGCGCTTCATCGTCAATGCCTCGTTCAAAATTCGTAAGACGCCGGGATTGCATCCAGCGGCGGGTTGATCGTGACCACCGGCCGGCGCGCCGCAGCGCCGGCGAGCAGGCGGTCGCTGGCGTGCACGGTGACCAGATCGTGCAGCAGCACCGCGCGCTGCCGCCACAGATCGATCTCCTCGGCCGGGCGCGGGCGCTGCGACAGCTCGAGGTCGATCAGCGCGACGCGTTGCTCCAATTCACCAAGCGCGGCGGCGCGGTGTCCGCGCACCACCGGGTTGCGCCCGCCCACCACGCGCAGTTGCGATTCCAGTTGCTGCGAGTAAGCGATCCAGGCGGTCAGCTCATGCGCCTGGTCATCGATCCGCTGGGCGAGCAGCGCGATGGTCCCGATCGAGACCACCAGCAGCGCGGCGGTGGCC
>JBFJNB010000058.1:0-9694 GCA_041633655.1 Lysobacterales bacterium
CCGGCGGCCGAACACGCTCACCTCCGGCGCCAGCTTGGAAAGCGTCGCGGCCAAGTGATCCGGAGCGGCCCCGGGATGGAGCACCAGTTCCAGGGACTGGTCCCCGGCCAGAGCCTGTTTGACCCGACGATCCAGCCCGGCGGCGACCTTGCGCCGATCCTCGAACGGGACCGCGCCGCGCCCGGCCAGCGCCGCCGCGGGCGCCTCGACCAGCCACGAGTCCGGATGGACGAACCCGAGCACCTGCGCCGGCGGGCCCGGTGCCGGCGTCACGGCCGGGATCAGCCACAGGCGTGGCGCCGGGGACGGCGGCTCGGGCGCGTGCCGGCCCGGACCCGCGCCGGCTTCCAGCGCCACCGGCAGCACCGCCAGCAGGACGAGGGTTACAATCCGCATTTGAGTCAGTCTAGCCCAACTGCCGTTGAACCGGCGGCATGGGCCCCTGGTCCGAACAGAAATGAAGCGCTTCTTCCCTTATCTCGTCGGTGGCGCCGTGTTGCTGGCCCTGGCCGCGTGGGTGCTGCTGGAGCAGCGCTCGCCCGCGCCGGCGGCGCCGAAGGACGCAACGCCGGCGGCAGTCGGCGCGCAGGCCGCGATCGAACCGGTCGCCGTTCACGCCACGCGCCACCGGTTGAACCCGCGCCCGGTCCCGGCGAACGCGCGCGGGGCGCCGACGGAGACGCCGCCGACGGACCCGGCGGCGCTGCCGCTGTGGCCTGGGTCCGAGCTGACCGCCGACGAGTACGCGATGTCGAAGTTGGAGATCTTCCGCGCGCTGCAGTCGCAGACCCACGACTGGACGATCGAGAACTACGCGCAGAATGCCGCGCGCCGGGAGCTGCTTTCCGGACGCGAGGCCTACCAGGTCTATACCTATCTGCGCAGTTGCATGGCGCGACCGCGTACGGTCGAAGAACTCGAGACCGCGACGGAGCGCGTCAGGTCCAGTGAGCGACTGGCCCGTAGGATGGGCACTGACGGCGTCGAGATGGAAGCCAGACGCGTGCGCTCGGCCTTCGTGCGCTGCGAGAACCTGCCGCCCGACAGCGCCCTGCCGCTGATCATGATCGACTGGCTGACCCTGGCAGCCGAGCGCGGCTTCCCCCAGGCGCAGCTCGCCTATTACCAAAGCGCGCGCTGGCTGCTGCAGCTCGATGAATGGAGCCCCTACCGGTACCCGGAGCGGGTTCACGAATATCGCCGGCTGGCGCCGCTGTTCATCGAGGCCGCGTTCCAGGCGGGTCACCCCGACGCGTTCGCCGAATACGCGCTCGCGATGATCGACGGGATCATCTTCGACCGCGATGCGCAGGGCGCTTATGCCTACGCGGTGGCCGCCGATCTGGCCCACGACGGCGACCACGCCGATGCCCGCAACATGATGCAGTTGCTCGAAGTCGAGCTGTCGCCCGAGGCCGTTCGCGACGCCCGCCGGGCCGGCCGCGAGCTGTGCAATCGCTACTGCCGGACGTCCAATGCGCAATCCGCCGGTTAACCCGCATATTGCGCGAATTCTTGCTGGCGGGTGGCCATTTTGTGAGCTGGAACCACTATCAGATGACTATTCACGGACGGACCGAAGTCGCAAGCCGCGTGCACCATGCGGTTTAAACTGATCTTTCTGCCGGCGCTGGTTGCCGGCGTGCTGGCCGCGGCGCTGTCGTGGTGGCTGAGCCCGTGGCGGGTGGCGGCGCCGGCGGCGCCGGATGAGAGCGCCGGCCCGGGAGCCGTCCGTGCCGAGGCGCCGGCGCCCGCGCCGCCCGAGACGACCCCCGACGCAGCGGCGGCGCAAGCCGATTCCGCTCCGCGCGCGCAGACCGCGGCGGACGCCGGCGCCGAGGCCGCCGCGCGGATTCCGAATCTGCGACCCGTTGAGGACCTCTATTTTACCGCCGATCCGAACCGTTCCAGCGGCCGGGAGTGGGACTTCGCCGCGTTTCGGAATGCCACCGCGTCGGCGGATAAAGTCGATGCCGAGACCGCGTTCGCGGCGTACCAATACCTGGACAGCTGCTCGCGCATGCCCCTGAGCGAACAGGGGCTCGAACGGCGCCTGGAGCGTCTCCAGGTCCTGCTCGAGCGGGAGCCGGAGGCGTTCACCGAGCAAGAGATGGAGGAGATGCTGGATCACGTCCAGTCGGGCTATGTGGCCTGCGGCGGGCTGGAAAACGTCGACATTGTCGCCGAGGCGCTGGAGTGGCTGCAGTTGGCAGCCGATCTCGGCGAGCCGCGGGCCCTGGTCTTTTTCTATCGCGCAGCGCATTCGCTGTTGCGGCGCTCGCCCGACCGCGTGTTTCGCGAGCCAGCCTATCTCGACCTACACCGGGCCAAGTCGGCGGAGTACTTCGCTCGCGCCCTCGAGACCGGCCATCCGCAAGCGTTCCGCGCCTTCGCCGCGGCGATCATGGACGACGTGCTGTACGAGCCAGACCCGATCGCGGCCTATGCCCACCTGTATGCCGGTGACCTGGCCGCCGCCGGCGCGCTGCCGCAGATCACCGAGGAGATGGAGCGCCTGGAAGCGCGCCTGAACGGCGGCGACCTGCGCGCCGCCCGCGCCTGGGGCCGCGAGCTGTGTCTACAGTGGTGCCCCAGGCGCCCGGGATCTTGAAGCAGCGGTTCGGCACCTGACGGGCCAGGCTGGACGCGCGCTCCGGTTTGCCGCGGGCAAAGAGGGGACGCGTGTCAAGCCGTGCCGAGTCTAGAGACAGGCGTGGCCTTTCAACTCGGTCAGCCGGATCACCGACAGCGCGCCGTCGCTGTAGCCGGCGGCCTCGGCATCGGTATCGGCATCCCAGCTCACGTCGGCCGAATCCGGCCCGGTGAAGGTGATCGTCACCGTGCCCCAGGCCGGGGCCGCGACGTCGGCGGGATCGAAGTTCGGCGGGAAGTCGGCGCCGCTGAAGACCGCCATCGGCACCTCGGCCGAGTCGCCGATCAGCGGGCCCTGGCCGAACAGCCACACCTGCTCGCCGTTCAGATACACGTACCACGCCAGGATCACCTGGTCCTGGCCGCCGATGTTGACCACCTCGACCACGAATCCGTGCCCGTTCTGGGCAGGACTGAAGTAGCTGCCGCTGCGACAACTGGCGGCGGTCGTGGACAGCGGCGCGAGCTGGACCATGTCCAGTGAGCCCGAGCCGAACTCCGGCAGCAGCGAATCCCAGCTCGCGGTACCCGTCGTGCCGCCGCCGAAATCGAAGTTCAGCGTGCCCCAGGGGATCAGATCGATCGTGGCCGGATCGTAATTGGGCGGGAACTCTGGACCCGCGGTCATCACCACGTCCAGCGTGGCGCCGCCGCCGGAGACGTCCCCGGTCCCGATCAGCCAAACCGGCAGCCCGTTCAGATACACGTACCAGTACGCGTTGACCCGGTCCGGGTCGCTGGGTCCGATCCCGGCCAGCAGCTCCACCAGCCAGCCGTGGCCGGACTGGGCCGCGTTGAACCACGGGCCGCTGATCCCGGTCCCGAGACCGGCCAGGCACTGATCGGGCGTGCTGGCGTCGGTAATCCGGATGTTGTCGAGATAGAAGCCCTCGAATTCGAGCCCCGGATCGGAAGAAAACACCCACCGCAGCTGCACCGTCTGCCCGGCGAACGCGGACAGGTCGCTGGTATAGGTCTGAAACTGCCGCCGCACGCCGTTGAACGCGCCCTGCACGGCTGGATAGCCGCATTGGTTGATCGGAACCCCGTCGATTTCGGTCTCGCTGAAATCGGACGGATAACCGCCGTCCGGGGGCAGGTCCTGCCAGGTCTGTCCGCCGTCGGTCGAGATCTCGACCACCACCCCGTCCCAGTTCACCTCGATGTCGTACCAGGCGTCGTACGAAAGCGCCGGGCTGCCGTTCTGCAGGTTCAGCGGCGGCGTGGTCAGGTAGGCGCAGCTCAGGTCGGGATAGGTCTCTCCCGGCGGCGCATTGTGATAACTGTACGAACCGGTCGAGGCGCGCTCAAGGCTGACCTGCCAGGGGTCGCCGAGCGCCGCGAACGACAACCCGTCCGGATCGTCCGAGTAGTCGCCCGGAGACGAGCTGTCGGCGCGGGTCGTGACCCGATGGCGCCGCACCTGGCCGCTCTCGTTGCCCGAGTTCGGACCGATGCCGGCGTCGAGGTCGTCCTCGGCCTTGATCGCGTAGTAGTACGTGACCAACGGATCCACCGCCAGGTCCTGGTAGCTGGTCCCGGCGACGCTGGCGATCAGGTTGCCCGGGGCGGGGATGAAGAACGGATCGGTCGAACGATAGACGTTGTAATGGATCGTGGCGCCGGGGCAGGTCGCCGCGCCGGCCTCCCACGCAAGCGCGGCTCCGCATTGATTCCCGCCGACCGTATCCACCGTCACCGACGCGGCGTCGAATGCCGGCACCAGCGTGCATGGCGCCTGCGAGACGACCGTCTTGCAGGTGCTGAGCGGGCCCTCGCCGCAGGCGTCGGCGCCGCGCACCCGATAGGCGTAATCGAACCCGCCCTGGGTACGCCGGTCGAGAAACGCCGTGGTCGAGCTCTGGCCGACATACTTGAACTCGCCCGGCGCGGTGGAGCAGTTCCCGAGGGCGCGATAGATCTGGTAGCTGTTCGCGCCCGGCAGCGAATCGAACGAAACCTCGATCCCGTCGGTCCCGGCGGCGAGGTCGAGTTCGGTGCCCCCGCTGACCTGGGTGTCGCATTGGGCGCTCGATACGACCAGCGCGTAGCCCTGCAGGTCGGTATTCTGGATGCCGTTGCCGGGGACCGACTCGGCGCGCACGGTGATCGTGTACTGGCCCGCCGTCGGCGCCCGCAGCAGCACCTGCTCGACCGGGTTGCGCTCGTCGCGCCGGTTGTTCGAAAACGACTGGCCGCCCGTGAACTGATTACCCCGGTACACGGTGCCGCCGGCATCGACCTCGAGGTCCAGGTCGTTGATCAGCGCGATGCCGGTGAAAGTCGCCGCCGGCGGATCGAACCAGACCAGGGTGGCGCGGAATTCCTGCCCGGCACCGACCTCGACCGTGAACTGGTCCACCTCGCCGGTGCGCAGGCCCGCCAGGTTGGGCCGGTCCCAGACCCTCAACTGGCGGTCGTCGCCGGCAAAATAGAGGTTGTTGTCGAGCCAGATCCGGCCCCAGCCCCGATCGAAGGCCGGCGTGTCCACATAGGTCCGGGTACCGTTGAGCAGGGTCGCCTTCATCAGCGCACCACTGGGACGCAGCGCGTTCGCGGCGGTGCGCACCCCGGTCGGATAGAAGCCGTCGGTGAAGTACTGGCGCATCAGCGCCGCGCCGCCGGCCACCGTCGGGGTGGACATCGAGGTGCCGGACTTGGTGCTGATCATTCCAGGATCCGACGTCGAGGTGTCGTCGTCGTCGCCGTCGGCCGAACGCACGTCCGTGCCCGGTGCCGCGATGTCCGGTTTGATTCGACCGTCATTGGCCGGTCCGTGACTCGAGAAATCGCCGCCGAACGCATCGCTGCCGTGGCCCAGCGCCGCGGCAGCCACCGCGGCCTTGGCCTGACCTGGATGATCGACGCCGCCACTGCCCAGGCCTTCGTTGCCGGCCGCGAAAATCAGCAGCAGGTCCTCCAGCTCGTAGGCCGCGGTGTCGACCTCGAAGTCCGAGCTGAAATAGCCGTTCATGGAGCCGGTCGGGGGCGCCGCGCCATAGCTGCCCGAGGTGATGTGGGCTCCCGCCCTGCGCGCCTGCAGGTACATCGGGTAGCCGCCGCGCCCCTCCAGGCAGCCGGATGAGTCGTCGCCGATGTCCTGAAACAGGATCTGCGCGTTGGGCGCCATCCCGTCGCCATCGTCGTAGCCCGGATTGGTCGGGCTCGACGGGGTGCCGCCGTCGCCGGCGACGGTGCCGGTGACGTGGGTCCCGTGGAACCCGGTGCGGTTGCCGCCGCAATTGGCGTTGTCGTCATAGGGCGAGGCGCCCGGCTGGACGAAATAACCCACCACCTTGCGCTGCGGGTACAGCGTGCCGACCTCGTCGGCTTCCAGGAACTCGGCGTCGGTGATCTCGGAGTTGCCGTTCCACTGCCGAAAATGCGGCTCGTTGCGATCCAGCCCCGAGTCGGCCACCGCGACGATCTGGCCGGTGCCGATCAGGTCCTGGTCCCAGATCGGGGTCACCGTCGGCGGGTTGCCCCCCGAGGGCGCGTTGCCCTGGATCGGGCCGACCGAGTCGACATTGGCCAGACGCCGCGGATAATGGTGATCGACCCACATCACGCGATCGCTGGAAGCCAGCGCCCGGGCGAGGTCGTCCGGACCACCAGCCGGGTCGAGGATCAGCCGCACCAGCGGTACCCCGCCGACCGAGTCGGCGCTGAGGATCGTACTGCCGGGCGAGAATTTCCTGACCAGGGCGGCCAGCGCGCGCGGCTCGTCGCCACGGAAGCCGAGGATTTCCAGGCGCCGCCCCGGCCCCGCCTTGCCGGTGGCGGCCTTCAGGGTCGGGCTGATCCGGTATTCGGGCTCGTAATCGCCGGCGAAGCGGATCGAAGGATGCGCCGCCAGGCGGGCGCGGGCGGCCGCGTCCCAGCGCACCAGGTACGCGTTGTGTGGCACGTACTCGATGATCCGCGCGCCCGCGGCCTGCAGCAGCTCGCGATCGATCGCGGCGGCATCGCGAAACTGGACCAGGCCGTGGCGCGATCCCGGCGCATCGGGATTGGTCGCCCGCGCGTTTGCGGCCTTCTCGACTGGGTCGAATGCCATCCCGCGCAGCACGATCCGGGTCTCGTCGCCGGCGATGACGGCCAGCGGCGCGCATATCAGCGCCAGCGTGCACAAGGCGCTCCGTGCGGCGGCCCGCAGGCCGTGGTTTCGATCTTCAAACATGGCTTACTCCGTCACCCCGCCCCCTGCGGGCTCGTGCTGATCAACAGTCTAGCCGATGCGCTCGAGGATGCCGTCCAGCTCGTCGAGCGAATTGTAGCGGATCACCAGCTGGCCCTTGCCGCCGCGACCGTGCTTGACCGTTACCCGAGCGCACAGCCGCTCGGTCAATTCGTCCTCGAGGCGGCGGACGTCCGGGTCGCGACTTGCCGGACGCTCGGGCCGCGCCGGCTTCAGCAGCCGCCGCACCGCCGCCTCGGTCTGGCGCACCGACAGCCCGCGCAGCGCTACCCGGCGGGCGAGCTGGACCTGATTGCCGCCGCTCAGGGCCAGCAGCGCCCGCGCATGGCCCATCTCCAGTTCCCGCCGGTCCACCAGCTCCTTGACCGGGGCCTCGAGTTCCTGCAGGCGCAGCAGGTTGGAGACCGCGGCGCGCGAGCGACCGACCGCTTTCGCGGCCTGCTCGTGGGTCAGGTCGAACTCGTCGATCAGGCGCTTCAGCGCGCCGGATTCCTCCAGCGGATTCAGGTTCTCGCGCTGGATGTTCTCGATCAGCGCCATCGCCACCGTGGCCTGGTCGGGGACGTCGCGCACCAGCGCCGGCACCCGGTCGAGGCCCGCGATCTGGGCCGCCCGCCAGCGCCGTTCGCCGGCGATGATCTCGTACTCGCCGCCGCCGACCGGGCGCACCACGATCGGCTGCACCACGCCCTGGGCCTCGATCGAGTCGGCCAGCTCCTGAAGCTTGTCGCGGTCCATGCCGGTGCGCGGTTGAAAGCGACCGGGGCGGATTTGCTCCAGCGGCAGATCGCGCAGATCGCCCGCGGGGCGGGTCGCCCTCGCGGCCGCCGCGTTGCCCAGCAGCGCGTCCAGCCCGCGCCCCAGACCTCTACGTTTTGCATTCATCGAATCACCGGCGCTCCTGCGCGCTCCAATAGTTGACGAACTTCCCAGCAGGATCCTGGATCCACCCATGCCGGGAAGCCGCATTGTCCGATTCCGGGTCGGAAAACGCCAGCGCTTGAGCGGCGCGGGGGTGACCGGAGCCGACGGCTCCGGGTTCAGATGTTGGTGCTGGCCAGGCGCTCGGCACTGTGCTGCTGGCGGCGGAGCAGTTCGCCGGCCAGCGCCAGGTACGCCAGCGCGCCGCGCGATTCGCGGTCGTAGCAGATGACCGGCTGACCGAAGCTGGGCGCCTCGGCCACGCGCACGTTGCGCGGCACGATGGTGCGAAAAAGCTCGGCGCCGAAGTGCTGCTGCAGTTGACCGGACACCTCGTTCGCCAGATTGTTGCGGCCGTCGAACATCGTGCGCAGCAGGCCCTCGATCTCGAGTCGCGGATTGACGGCGTCGCGGATCTGCTCGACGGTGGCCAGCAGCGAGGTCAGGCCCTCGAGCGCGTAGTATTCGCACTGGATCGGGATCAGCACGCCGTCGGCCGCGGTCAGCGCGTTGACCGTCAGGATGTTCAACGCCGGTGGACAGTCGATCAGCACGTAGTCGTAGTCGCCGCGGACCGGCTCCAGCGCGTCGCGCAACCGCCGCTCGCGCGCCAGTTGGTCCATCAGCCGCACCTCGGCCGCGGTCAGCGCGCCGTTGGCCGGGACCAGGTCGAACCCGAGCGCCTCGAGGTGCAGCCGGGTACCCGCGATCGTGGCCTGGCCCAGCAGCACCTCGCCGCTGGTGACCTGTTGCGCCCGCGCGTCGACCCCGCAGCCCATCGTCGCGTTGCCCTGCGGATCGAGATCGATCAGCAGCAGCTTGCGGTTGGAAAGCGCCAGGGCGTAGGCGAGGTTGACGCAGGTCGTGGTCTTGCCGACCCCGCCCTTCTGATTGGCGACCGCGATCACTCGGCCCATGTCAGCCGCGAACCGATCCGTTCATCGAGAATTCTATTGCCGTGTCCAATTCGTTCATTCATCCGGCCCGCGGGCGAGTACCGTCAGGTGCCGCCGGGCGTTCAGCCCCGGCACCGCCAGCGGGCAGGTGGTCAGGTGCCGCCACCCCGGTGCGTCCGGCACCGGCTCGGCGGCGCGACCGCGCATCGCCAGCAGCCGGCCGCCGACGCAGCTCAGGTGAGCCACCGCGCCGGTCAAATCGGCCAGCCCCGCAAAGGCCCGGGCCACGACCGTATCGTAGCAGTCCCGCGGCCGGTAATCGGCGAGCCGTTGTTCGATCACGCCGACGTTGGCGAGCTTCAGCGTGCGCACCGCGTGCCGCAGGAACCGGGCTTTCTTGCCGTTGGCGTCCAGCAGGTCGAAATGGCGCCGTGGCGCCCACATCGCCAGCGGTATCCCCGGCAGACCGGCGCCCGATCCAACGTCGATCACCCGTGTACCTTCCACCCAGGGCGCGATCGAAAGGCTGTCCAGCAGGTGACGCGCGACCATTTCCCGCGGTTGCCGGACCGCGGTCAGGTTGTAGCGACGGTTCCAGCGCTCGAGCTCGCGCAGGTAGCTCAGCAGCGCCGCGACCAGCCCCGCCGGGCCGGCCAGACCCAGCGCGTCGATACCTGCGGCGAGCTCGGATTCCAACGGGTCGGCGGTCGACGACATCTCGCTCCCGCGGGGCGGGCGGTGAGGGGATGAGTGTATTTTCTCCGCAAGGATATTGAAAGCCGCGCAAGCCCGAGCCCCGGGAATCGACTAATATGCACGCGGCCATCGATGGAGAGCAACGTGAAACGACTCGGGCGCTGGCTGATCCGAAGTGCGCTGCTGGTGGCGGCGCTGGCGGTGCTGATGGCGCTGGCCGTCGGCCTGGTGCTGGAACGCTTCCAGCCCGAGGCGATCGCCGAGATGGATCGGCGGCTGCCTTGGTCGATCGCGGTGGAGCGCTACGAGCGCGGGTGGTTCTCGACCGAGG
>JBFJNB010000059.1:0-9668 GCA_041633655.1 Lysobacterales bacterium
CGCCGCGCGCGCTGGCGGTAAATTCCGAGACCACCTGGAAACGCGCCCGCACCACCGGCACGAATACCAGTTGAGCGAGCCGCTCCCCGGGCTCGATCCGAAACGCCTCGGGGCCACGGTTCCAGCACGAGATCAGCAGCGGCCCCTGGTAGTCCGAGTCGATCAGGCCGACCAGGTTGCCGAGCACGATGCCGTGCTTGTGCCCCAGCCCGGAGCGCGGCAGGATCACCGCCGCCAGTTTCGGGTCGCCGATATGAATCGCGATCCCGGTCGGGATCAGTTCGGTGGTCCCGGGCTCGAGCGGCAGCGGATCGTCGATCAGCGCCCTCAGGTCGAGTCCGGCGGCCCCCTCGGTCGCGTACGCGGGCAGCGGATAGTCCGTGCCGATGCGCCGATCAAGTATTTTCAATTGGACGTTCTGCATCGCTCCCTCGCAGACGCTCGGCCACCAGCGCGATCAACTGGACCGCGAGGCGCTCCTTTGATTGTCGCTCGAACTCCCGCCGGCCCCCGTCCCACAGCACCGTCAGCGCGTTGTCCTCGCCGTCGAAACCGCACTCGGGGCCGCCGACCCGGTTGGCGGCTATGAGATCGACCCCCTTGGCTTTCAGCTTGACCCGCGCGTTTTTTTCCACGTCGTCGGTCTCGGCCGCGAATCCGACCGTCAGCGGCCGGTCGGGTAAGGCGGCGACCTCGGCGAGGATATCCGGGTTCAACTCGAGCGCAACCTGGTAGTCCTGGCGCGCGCCCTTCTTGATCTTGTGATCGCTGACCTCGGCCGGGCGAAAATCAGCCACCGCTGCGGCTCCGACATAGACGTCGGTTGCGGCGATCCGCGCCATGATCGCTTCGCGCATCTCGCGCGCCGAGCGGACGTCGACCCGCTCGATCCCCAGCGGGGTGGGCAGACACACCGGGCCGGCGACCAGGGTCACCGTGGCACCGGCGTTGCGCGCCGCGCGCGCGATCGCAAAGCCCATCCGGCCCGAACTGCGGTTGCCGAGATAGCGCACCGGGTCCAGGTCCTCGAAGGTCGGCCCGGCGCTGACGAGGACCGCCCTTTCAGCCAGCAGATCCGACCGCGCCAGGCGATCGGCGACCGCCTCGGCCAGTTGCCCCGGCTCCAGCATTCGACCGGGCCCGACCTCGCCGCACGCCTGATCTCCGAGGGCCGGGCCCAGCAGCTCTGCGCCGCGCTCGGCGAGCACCCGGCAGTTGGCCTGGGTCGCCGCGGCCGCCCACATCACCCGGTTCATCGCCGGGGCCAGCAGCAGCGGGGCCTCACTGGCCAGGATCAGCGTCGTCAGCAGATCGTCGGCCATGCCGGCAGCGATCCGCGCGAGCAGATCGGCGCTGGCCGGCGCGACCACGATCATCTCGGCCCAGCGCGCCAGCTCGATGTGCCCCATGGCCGCCTCGGCCCGCTCGTCGAGCAGCTCCAGGTGCACCGGGCGGCCCGAAACCGCCTGAAAGGTCAGCGGGGTGACAAATTCGCACGCGGCCGGGGTCATCGCGACGCGCACTTCGGCGCCGCGTTCTTTGAGCCTCCGCACCAGGTCGGGCGTCTTATACGCGGCAATACCGCCGGACACGCCGACCAGGACCCGCCGTCCCGCTAGTGAGTCCAAATCCGATTCCCTACAGGTGTCGCACCACCGCTTCCCATCCCTGGGCGAACGCGTAGACCCCGAACCCATCCGGGGCACGCGCCGCGCCTGTCAATCCATCGCCGTCGCCGGATTTTCGTCTGCCTCTGCAAAAACCCCGGCGGAGCGACCTTTGTTGTCGGTCATAGCTTACAGCGATTCGCGCCGATTGTCCGTCTCCGCGACACGCTTGTTTGCCTTATTGTGAACTCGATCCGAGGCTGGAGGTTCAAGGATGAATATCAGCGCCTGGCCACGCCACGAGCGGCCGCGGGAGCGATTTCTGGGACAGGGCGCCGAGGTGCTCTCGGACGCCGAGCTGGTCGCGATTTTCCTGCGCACCGGCTGCCGCGGCCGCAACGCGGTCGAGCTGGCGCGGATGCTGATCGACGAATTCGGCGACCTGCGGGGCCTTCTGACCGCCGACTACGAGCGCTTCTGCGCGCTGCCGGGCCTGGGCCCGGCCAAGTTCGTGCAGTTGCAGGCGGTGCTCGAATTCTGCCGCCGTTATCTGGCCCAGCGATTGAAGCGCGCGCGCGGGTTGCCGGATCCCCAGGCGACCAAGAACTACTTCCAGGTGTGGCTCCGCGACCGGGCGCGCGAGACCTTCGCCTGCCTGTTCCTGGACAGCCAGCATCGTCCGATTGCCTGCGAGGCGATGTTCCAGGGCACGATCAACTCGGCCACGGTGTACCCGCGCGAGATCGTGCGCCGGAGCCTGGAACAGCGAGCCGCGGCGGTGATCTTCGCCCACAACCACCCGTCCGGGATTGCCGAGCCCTCGGCCGCCGACCGCGACCTGACCCAGCGCCTGAAGGACGCGCTGGCGCTGGTCGACATCCGGGTCCTGGACCACCTGGTCATCGGCGACGGTGAGACCACCTCGTTCGCCGAGCGCGGCCTGCTCTGATCGGCCATGGATGACCGATTCCGGAGATGGGCGAGCCTGCACCGCTCACCACCGTTCGTCGCGAGACGGTTCAAGAGTGCGGCAGGGGCGGCGTTCGCGACCGAGGGGTGCGCAGGCATAGTTGACAGGGCAGGCCAGGGGCAGGTTGCGGTTTTCGGCGCAGCCGAAAGAAGCGGCCTGTTCTTGCCGTCGCCCGTGTCGAGCACTCCGACCGAGCGAACGCCGGTCAGGGCGCGCCATTGGGGCGCCGCAGTAGAAGGGGGGTGAGTGATGCAGGCTAATAAATCGACGGCTCGCGCCCCGGCCGGCGCTTGAACCGGCGGTGCACCCACAGGTACTGCTCCGGGCAGGCGCGCACCGCCTCCTCCACGGCCGCGTTGATCCGGGTCAAATCGGCCACCGGATCGTCGGTGGGCAGGCCCTCGAACGGCGCGGTGATCTCGATCCGATACCCGGCCGCGCCCGGCAGCCGGCGCTGGGCCAGAAGCAGGACCCGGGCGCGACCCATCCGGGCCAGCTTCAGGGTCGAGGTCGTGGTCGCGGCGGGGATCCCGAAAAACGGCGCGAACACGCTCACGCCCCGCTCGTAGTCCTGGTCCGGCGCGTACCACAGCAATCCCCCGCCGCGGAGGTGGCGGGCCGCGGCCCGGGTTCGGGAGCGCTCGAACACCGCGCCGGCATAAGAGCGCGCGCGCCGGACCGCCCACTGCAGCGCCGGGTTGCCGTGTTCGCGGTAGAGCCCGGCCTTGCTCTGCGGATCGTGCGCCAGGCACAGCAGCCGCCCGCCGATCTCCATCGTCGTGAAATGCGGCGCCAGCAGCAGCACGCCCTGGCCCGCCCGGCGCGCGGCCTCGAGGTGTTCGAGCCCGATCACCTCGCCCAATGGGCGCAGCCGGCGCGGGCTGCCCCACCAGGCCAGTGCGGCCTCGAACAGCATTTTCCCCAGCGAGCCGAAGCAGCCATCGAGCAGCGCCGCGCGCGCCTCGGCGGTCCGCTCGGGGAAACACAGCTCCAGGTTGCGCCGCGCGATCCGCCGCCGCGCGGGCATGGCGAGCGCGAGCAGCCGGCCCAAACCCGCCCCCAGCAGCAGCTGCGCGCGGTAGGGCAGCCACACCAGTACCCGCAATATGCCCAGACCGAACCACACGGGCCAGTGCCTGGGCGCGAGCAGGCGCCATTGGAACGGCTCATTCATTGGGGGCCGATGATATACTCCGCCCGCGGCGGCGAGGTAGCCGGAATCCGGCGTCCGCCGCACCCACGACAATCACAAGATCACCCGCCGCTTCCCGAGCAGGATACGAGTGAGAACCCTGTACACCATCGTGATGTACCTGCTGACGCCGGTCATTCTGTACCGGCTGGCAGTACGTGGCCTGAGGATGCCGGCCTATTTCTGGCGCTGGAAGGAGCGCTTCGCCTTTTTCCCGCCCCCCGGAATCACCGATTCGATCTGGATCCACGCGGTCTCGGTGGGCGAGTTCAACGCGGCGCTGCCGCTGATCCGAGCGCTGATGGAGCGCTATCCCGCGCATTCGTTCGTCGTGACCACGGTGACCCCGACCGGCTCCGAGCAGGTGACCCGCGTATTCGGCGAGCGCGTGTTCCACGTCTACCTGCCGTACGATCTGCCGGCCGCCGTCGGGCGCTTTCTGGACGCGGTCAAACCGCGCATCGGGGTCGTGATGGAGACCGAGATCTGGCCGAATCTGTTCTGCGGCTGCCGCGACCGGGGGATCCCGATCGTGGTGGCCAACGCGCGGCTGTCCGAGCGCTCGCTCCGCGGGTACCGACCGGTGCGGTCGCTGGCGGCGATGGCGCTCAACTGCGCCACCCGGGTCGGCGCCCAGACCCGGACCGACCGCGACCGGCTGCTCAAGCTCGGCGGCCGGCCGGAGATCCTGGAGGTCGTCGGCAGCCTGAAGTTCGATCTGCAACTGGCGCCGAACCTGGCCGCCCGGGGCCGGGCGCTGCGCGCGGCGTGGGGCGCCGAACGCCTGGTGCTGGTAGCCGGCAGCACCCACGAGGACGACGAGCGGCCGCTGATGCAGGCCTACGCGCGGTTGCTCGAGATCGATCCCGCGGCGCTGCTGGTGATCGCGCCGCGCCATCCCGAGCGATTCGCCCGGGTTGCGGCGCGCTGCCGCGGCCTGGGCTACCGCACCGCGACCCGCAGCACCGAGCGCAGCGCGGGTCCGGAAACCCAATGCTTCGTAGTCGACACGATGGGCGAGCTGATGAACTACTACGCGGCCGGGGACCTGGCTTTCGTCGGCGGCAGCCTGGCCAAGGTCGGGGGGCACAACGTGCTGGAGGCCGCGGCGCTCGGGGTCCCGGTCATCGTCGGCCCGCACACGTTCAATTTCGCCGAGATCACGCGGATGCTGCTGGAGCAGGGCGCGGCGGTCAGGGTGCGCAACGCGGCCCAGCTTTCCCGCGCGGTAATCGACCTGGCCGCTGATCCCGAGGGTCGCGCGCGGATGGGCCGCGCCGCGCTGGCGCTGGTCACCGCCAACCGCGGGGCGCTGGCGCGCACGCTGGAGCTGATCGAGGAGGCGGCGAGCCTCGGCGCCGCGGCGGAGCCGGAGTTGGCTAGCTAGCCCGAATGTTGCACGAGTTGCTGGGATTGTCGGCTGATTCCACGAGTGCAGCTTGTTCGATCGCCCGCCGAGTAATAGCGCAGGCAAAAGACAAGTTGCGGTTTCGCCGCAGGCGAAGAAGCGGCTTGACGTTGCCGTGGCGCGTCGTAGCTATAGCTCAAGGGGGATCGGGCAAGAAGCCAGGCATAAGGCTGGTTGCGGTTTCGCCGCCAGGCGAAGAAGCGGCCTGCCGCTGCCGTCGGCTGTGCCGTGCAATCAGGCGACAAACCGGCAACGGCACACCTCGTAACCAGCAACCAACTGGAAAAATTCGAGTGTTCCATTGATCGGACTCAATAAGTTGGAAGTACCCGGTGAAACTCGTGCAACATTCGGGCTAGGTGTGAATTCTGTGAGGGTTGTTCATCCGGGCTAAATCCGGAAAGCTGATTGGTGACCAAACCGATTAGCCAAGGGAGATAGCCCGAATGAACCTTCACAAGAATGCGCGAACCTGCCCGAAGAGTCGAGCCCTGATGGTGGAGCGAGTGCTGCAGCAGCAACAATCGGTGGCGGTGGTAGCGGAGGAGTTTGGTGTCAGTCCCAACACGGTGTACAAGTGGATTCGACGCTACTGCGAGGGCGGCGAGGCGGGGCTGGAAGATGGCTCGAGCGAGGCCTCGCAGATCCGCCATCGCTTGGACGGGGATTGGGTGGAACTGATTGTGGAGCTACGCCAGGAGTATCGGATGACGGGGCTGCGCATCGCGCGGCAACTGAACCTGGCGCGCTCGACGGTGGCGGCGGTGTTGCAGCGCGAAGGGTTGTCGTCGCTGAGCAAGCTGGGACCCAAGGAGCCGGTGGTGCGTTACGAGCGCGATGGACCGGGGGAGCTATTACATCTGGATATCAAGAAGTTAGGCCGCTTCTGGCGGGCTGGGCACCGGGTCACCGGCGACCGGCGCCAGGACTCTGAGGGTGCCAGCTGGGAGTATGTGCACGTGTGCGTGGATGATTACTCTCGGGTGGCCTACGCCGAAGTACTCGGGGACCAGCGCAAGGATACGGCGATCGGGTTCTTGCGCCGGGCGGTGCGCTGGTTCGCGCAGCTTGGGATCACGGTCAAGCGCGTGCTCACCGACAACGGTTCGTGCTATCGCGCCAAGCTCTGGGATCGCAGCTGCACGCGGCTGGGCATCAAGGCAGGCTGGACACGCCCGTACCGACCCCAGACCAACGGCAAGGCAGAGCGGTTTATCCAGACATTGCTTCATGAGTGGGCCTACCGGCGTGTCTACCGCACCTCGACCGAGCGTGCCCGAGTGCTACCGCTGTACCTGACTCACTACAATTACCATCGCGAGCACGGTAGCCTCAGCGCCAAACCACCGGCTTCCCGGATCCCGGGCATGAATAACGCTCGTGGAATTCACAACTAGGGCGGGGAAAAACTGGGCCAGGTTCGGAAAACTGGGCCAGGTTCAATTTTTGATGTAAAGCGTCAGCGGCTCGCTAGCTACCGGCACGCCATAAGCGATCGGCATCACCAGGATCGGACCGGATGCGGATGCTCAAGGCCACATGACCAAGGCGGTCGATCCTCAACCCGAGTCGAAGCTCGCCTCCGTCGACGTCGGAGAACTCAACCGTGGCGTCCGAATTCGATGATGTCAGTCGAAGCGCCTTCATCGCGACCCCGGGGACGGTTTCAGGATGCCCATGGGGGTCTCGGCGAGCGCATGGTCATTGCGGGCGAGCAGGTTGCGAGCGATCTCGGCAATCCGCTCGGCGTTCGCATTCTCCCACCAGTCCCCGGGGACATCGGTACCATACAGCTCGGTGGCGACGTCGTTCATCACGTGCCAGGACGCGAGCGGGTGCGGGACGTCGATCGGGGCCCGGTCGCGGGCGAACTTGACGAGGATTTTCCCGGTGATCGGGCCCGCGTAGATCAGCTCGGTCAGCTTGGCGCGGTACTCGCGGTCGGCCGACGCGAGGTTGGGATAGAGTCTCTCGTCGGCGTAGTGGCGCGCCTCGTGCTTCAGGAACGAGACCTGGAACTCCGGTCCGGTCACGTCATCGTAGGCCTCGGTGACGACGAACAGGCCGTCGCGGTTGGCCCAGCCGGCCGAGCGGCCGGCATCCAGGCTGGCGAAGTAGTTCCAGCCGCTGACGAGGAAATCCTCCAGGTAGGTCACCGGGACCTGCTGGACGCCGTCGGTGATCTCGACCCGCTCGGTGACCGATCGGCTGCGCCGCCACAACATCAGCTCCAGATGCGGCGCGGTCCGGCCGGTCAGCGCCTGGTAGCCGCGTTTTTCGATCCAGTCGACGAGCCTTACCGTCGCCCAGCCGCGATCGCTCCAGGATTGCTCGGGGTGGTCTCCAAACCGCTTCAGCTCCGCGTCGCTCAGAAACACCTGCGCGCCCCCCGGGTCGTGGCCGGCGATGATCTCGCGCACCTGCCCGATCAGCGACACCTCCAGCGCGTGCTTGTGCTCGGGGTACAGCAGCACCTCGCGCCAGTAGTCCTGGTAGGCGCCGGCGATGTCGCGCACCGCCGGATCCTCGATCTGGGACAGGTCCAGCCCGTCGGTACGCTCGATGAACCGGGCCCGGAATTTCTCGAGCAGGCGCCGATCCTCGGCCCGACGCGAGTTCCCGAGCGCCTGCTCAACACCCGACAGATCCCCTTGCAGCGCGGCGCGCGAGAAGCTGAATTCCTCGGCCTCAAGATGTCCGGCCGCGGTCACCAACAAGGCGCCGCCAATGATGAGGGCTATCCCGGGACGGATCATCTTTCGAGCATAGCGTCAACGCTTTACCGCGTCGCGCGTTGGGGATAAGGGAGAGCCCTCGCTCCAGCGACGGCCGGCTCTTCTTTTTTAGAGGTGCCTCGATGCGGAGGAACTGGATCTGGACAGCGATGTTGAGCGCGCTGGTGCTGGCCGGCTGCACCCATAACGGCACGCATCGGAGTTATCCGCCGGGCGCGATGGGAAGCGCAATGCAAGTGTACCGCGGCGAGGTGCTGGCGATCTCGACCGTTGTGGTCGAAGGTCGCCACTCCCCGCTCGGAACCTGGGGCGGCGCGGTGATCGGCAACAGCGTCGGGCGTACCGTGGGCGACGGCAGCGGCCGGCACATCGCCGGCGCCGTCGGCGCGGTTGGTGGAGCCGTCGCCGGCCGTGCGATCGAGCGCGCCGCGGCTTCAAAAGAGGCCGTTGAAGTGATCGTTCAACTGGATAGCGGCCCGGTGATCGCAGTCGTGCAGGAGCCGGGCGAGACGCTTCGCGCAGGTGACCGCGTCCGCGTGTTCAAAACGCGATGGTACAGCCGAGTCGTCCCCTAAGCTCCGTCAATCACGAACACAGCGCACGCTCAGCGCGTAGCCCTTGGGCACCGCGCTGCGGTAGATCCGCGAATCATCGGACCGAATATCGCGGTGCCAGGCCGGCCCTGGTCGACGGATGTTGATTGCCAGTAGGCCGAGCGCTCTCCGCGGCGCGCGTAGCTGCCGTCCGGCCGGCGGTATCCGCCGATAAGGCGCCTCGAAGCAACTCTGCCCGCCCGATCCATGCGGGCACCCTCACCGGTGCCGCGAAAACCTTTGCCCGCGAGTTGATCGGTCGGCATTCCAAGAGTCGCCTCCAGCGCCTGCCATTCCGCATCCGACGGAAGGTGCCATCCCGGCGGACAGACACGCAGCGCAATCTTCCAGGGATAAAGTCGCCCTCTAGGCGGACAGTCGGAGTTATCCTCGTAGCAATAACTTCCGCCGGCCACAAAGGACAGATCGCGCCCGAGCCAGAGCTGGCCTCAGGGGTCAGGCCAACGCAAGTCACGGTGTGGAAAGGAAAATGAACTGGAGTCCAGGCCTTTCGGCTGGCCTCAGGGGTCAGACCAACGCAAATCACGGTGTGGAAAGGAAAATGAACTGGAGTCCAGGCCTTTCGAGCTCTTAGCTGCCCAATTCGGCCATCAAAATCGTGTGCTTAAGCTACCCTAAATGGTATCCAGTGTCCTTAGAGTCACCACTTGTGCATACAAACGGACACTCTAAGGCCTTAGAACCTAGCCGTAATTTAGTTCTTTTCCCGGTAATACAATAAGTTGTGATGGTCCGACCCCATCGGACCCTATCGGCCAAGGTTGCGGTTTTCGCGCAGCGAAAGAAGCGGCCTGGCCGTGCCGTAGCCCGTGAAAGAAGCCGACGGTTAGCGCCGGCCGCGGGCGGTTTCGCAAGCCAAGGCCGAAGCCGACTCCAGCCGGAACGAAGACAACTGCGTCGAAACGGCACGGCACGCGACAGGGTAGCCCCAATGCGGGTTACGGTTTCGCCGCAGGCGAAGGAGTGGCCCGGATTGGGGCGTCCAGGGTTAAGCGAAGTCGACTAACCCGACCGCCAAGGCGCAGGCCGCGGGCGGGTTCGCCGAAAGGGCAGGCTAAGGACAGGTTGCGGTTTTCGCGCAGCGAAAGAAGCGGCCTGGCCGTGCCGTCGCCCGTGAAGAAGCCAAGGCCGGAGCCGGCCTC
>JBFJNB010000060.1:0-9641 GCA_041633655.1 Lysobacterales bacterium
AGCGGTACCAGCGGCACCGCCACGCTGATCATCACGGTCGACGACGGCGAGGCGCTCGACAACCAGACCACGTTGAGCTTCGATATCGTCGTGGACGCTGGACCATGAGGCCTATTACGTCGCAACTCGTCGCGATCGACTGACCGCCCGCCCCAGCCCGATGGCTCCGGCCGTCGGACCCCGCTCGGTGGCTCGCGCCGCCGCGCTCGCCCGTACCTGAACTCGCCCGACTGACCGCCCGCTTCCCCGGATCGCGGCTTTCGTTTGCCGCCGCCAGCCCCCATTATGAAGGCGCCGAGAACGACCGGGGCCACCCTTGAAACGCAACGCCAGCCAATACTCGAACCTCGCCGGTTGGTGGGACGAATACCGCGCCGCAAATCCCGGCCCGGGTCTGGATGTGCTCGAGGCCGCGCTCGCCCCCCTGAGCGATGCGACCGGCGACCTCGAGGTCGGCACCGACGCAATCTCGCGCGGCCACCTGCCGCAAACCCTGGACGTGCTCTGCGAACTCGGCGCCGACCCCGAGTGCCTGGCGCTGATGTGCCGGTATTTCGCCCACCGGGCCGGTGGCGCCGCGCCGGAGCCGGGATCGCCGGCCGGGGCGCTCGTCGAAATCGACCGGCTCGAGCGCGCCTACCGCGCCGACAGCGGCTCCCCGGAGGGACTGCGCCGGCTGCTGCTGGCGATAGTCGAGGACGTCCGCGTGGTGCTGGTGGTGCTGGCCGATCGGCTGATCCGGCTGCGCGCGCTGGTGCCGACCCAGAATCCGGAACGGCGCGATCTCGCGGCGCTGATCCGGGCGATCCACGTGCCGCTGGCCAACCGGCTGGGGATCTGGCAGCTCAAGTGGGAGCTGGAAGACCTGGTGTTCCGGGTCCTGGAGCCGGAACTCTATCAGCGGATCGCGCGGCTGCTCGACGAGCGGCGCGCCGATCGCGAGCGCTACATCGCGCGCCTGATCGCTTCGCTGAACCGCGAGTTGAGCGCCGCCGGGCTGAAAGGCGAGGTCGGCGGGCGGCCCAAACACATCTACTCGATCTGGCGCAAGATGCAGCGCAAGGGGCTGGCGTTTCACGAGCTTTACGACATCCGCGCGGTGCGCATCCTGGTCGACGACGTCGCCACCTGCTACGCCGCGCTGGGGCTGGTGCACACGCTGTGGCCGCCGATCCCGGGCGAGTTCGACGACTACGTCGCCAATCCCAAGGGCAACCAGTACCGTTCGCTGCACACCGCGGTGTTCGGGCCCGACTCGAAGACCGTGGAGATCCAGATTCGCACCTGGGAGATGAACGACCAGGCCGAACTCGGGGTCGCCGCGCACTGGCGCTACAAGGAAGGCGCCGCGCACGATCCCAGCCACCAGCGCAAGCTGGCCGGGATGCGGCAACTGCTCGCCGCCGGCGGCGAGGCCGGCGACGCGGCGCTGCTGGACGAGTTCGGCGCCGAGCGCGGCGACGACACCGTCTACGTGCTGACCCCGAAGGGCCGGGTGGTCGAGCTGAAGGCCGGCTGCACCGTGCTCGATTTCGCCTACCACATCCACACCGATATCGGTCATCGCTGCAAGGGCGCCAAGGTCAACGGCCACATCGTCCCGCTGACCTACCAGGTCAAAAACGGCGAGCAGATCGAGATCCTGACCGCGAAGCATCCCGATCCGTCGCGCGACTGGCTGGTGACCCGGGATCGGTATTATCTCCACAGTGCCCGGGCCCGGGCCAAGGTCCGCCAGTGGTTCCGGCAACAGGATCGCGAGCGCAACCTCGCCGACGGCAAGGAATTGCTGGAGCGGGAACTCAAGCGGCTGGCGGCCTCGGCCGGGGATCTCGAACCGATCGTCAAGCGGTTCAAGCTGAACGGGCTCGATGCGCTGTACGTGGCAGTCGCGATCGGCGAGATTTCGGTTGGCCAGGTCGCCGCGGCGCTGGAGGAGCTGCGACGCCCGGACGATCCGGACCTGCTGCCGCTGGCGCGCTCGCCGGTCAAGCGGCGCCGCGGGCAGACCGACGATCTGATCATCGAGGGGGTCGGCAACCTGATGACCAACCTGGCCCGGTGCTGCAATCCGGTGCCGGGCGACGCGATTCTCGGTTTCGTGACCCGCGGCCGCGGCGTCAGCATCCACCGGCGCGACTGCAAGAACGTCGACCGCCTGATCGGCAACGACCCGGCGCGGATGCTCGAAGTCGAATGGGGGGGTGCGACCGGCGACCGGTATCAGGCCGAGATCGCGCTGTCGGCGTTCGACCGCAAGGGCCTGATCCGCGACATCGGCAATCTGCTCGCCAACTCGCGCTCGGACGTGCTGTCGCTGAACTCCAATGCCGACGGCGGCGGCCACGCCGATATCCGACTGACGGTGCGGGTCAGCGACTTCGACCACCTGAGCTATCTGATCAACCGTCTGGCGACGCTGCCCAACGTGCTGGACGTGCGCAGAGTCGGATAGCGCTGGGCCCAAGCTTCCCTTAAGATCACTGCCGGCGACCCGGACGGGAACACGGCAGGGAAAGTGGTTGAAATTCCAGGGTACACGATAGAGTCCGAACTCGGACGCGGCGGGATGGCGACCGTGTACCTGGCGGTGCAGGAGTCGGTCGAGCGCCGGGTCGCGCTGAAGGTGATGTCGCCAGTGCTGCTGGTGGACGACACCTTCAGTGAACGCTTCATCCGCGAGGCCAAGATCGCGGCCAATCTGTATCACCCGCACATCGTCGCCGTGCACGACGTCGGCGTGCACGAGAGCCAGCACTTCATCGCGATGGAGTACCTGTCCGGCGAGGACCTGGCGCGTCGCTGCGAGCAGGGGCTGGAAGTGGCCACCGCGGTGCGCGTGTGCCGGGAGATCGCCACCGCGCTGAACTACGCGCACAGCAAGGGCTTCGTTCATCGCGACGTGAAGCCCGAGAACATCCTGTTCCGCGAGGACGATACCGCGGTGCTGAGCGATTTCGGGATCGCGCGCGCGCTCAACTCGGCCACCCAGATGACCAAGACCGGCGCGGTGATCGGAACGCCTCAGTACATGAGCCCGGAGCAGGCGCGCGGCAAGGAACTCGACGGGCGTTCCGACCTGTACAGCCTGGGCGTCGTGTTCTACGAGATGCTGACCGGGCAGGTCCCCTACGAGGGCTCGGATTCGATCGCGGTCGGCATCCAGCACGTGACCGAGCCGATCCCGCGGCTGCCGGGCAAGATCGCCTACGTCCAGCCGGTGCTGGAGCGGTTTCTGGCCAAGAACCCGGAGGAGCGCTACCAGACCGGGGGCGAGGCGCTAGAGGACCTCCAGGCGCTGGAGCGACGCATTACCAACGGCGAGTTTGCCAGGGTGTCCGCGCCGGAGCCGCCGCCGCGCAGTGCCGGGCGCGCGACCAGGATCAGCGAGCCGCCCGCCAGCGCCGAGGTCAAGAACGCGCGCCGCGTGGCCCGCCCGGCGAACGTCGCGGCGACCCCGCGGCCGGACGGCAGCCTGCGGCAGGAGCCCAAGCTCGGTCAGATCGACGATATCGGCAGCTTCGACCGGACCGTCGGCCAGCCACGCTACGAACACGCGCCCGCGGCGCGCAAGAAACCGGCCCGCCGCTGGCCGGCTTTGCTGATTCTGGTCTTCGGCGTGCTCGGCGCCGCGCTGTGGTGGCGCTGGGACCTGGTCCAGCAGTGGCTGCCGGACCGCGAGATCGACCGCCTGCTGGCGCAGGCCAGTGAGGCGCAGGACTCGGATCGCTGGTACGGCGACGCCGGCGATTTCGCCAACGTGCTCTACCGGCAGGTGCTCTCACGCGATCCGGGCAACCGCCGCGCCCTGGCCGGGCTGGAGCTGGTCGCGCTGCACCTGTGCGACCTGGCCGAAAGAGCGTTGGTCGATGGCAATCCGCGCCAGGCGGAGCTGCTGCTGCAGCGGGCCGCCGAGCTGGCCCCGGCGCTGCCGCGCATCGCGGCCCTGAACGCGCGGATCGATGGCCGCGACGCCCCGGTCGACCTGGAGCCGGAGCCCGAACCCGAGCCCGAGCGGCCCCCGCAGCCCGATCCCGCGGAGCGGATCGCGGCACTCCTGGCTGAGGCCGAGGCGCTGCTCGCCGACGGCCGGCTGGTGGCGCCGGCGGACGCGAGCGCGCTGTCGCGGTACCGCTCGGTGCTGGAGCTGGACCCGGCCAACGCAACCGCCCGCGCCGGCCTCGAGCGGATGAGCAACGACCTGCGGACCCGGCTCGAGCAGGCGCTCGAGGCCGAGGCGATCGACGACGCCGAGGCGCGCTATCAGGAACTGGCGCTGGTGGTCGACGATGCGTCCGCGCTGACCGCGCTGCGCCGGAGCCTGGACGATACGCGCACCCGGATCGAGCAGCGGGCTCGGGCGGCCGAACAGCGTGCCCAGCGGATCCGAACGCTCCTCGCCGAGGGCCGCGAGCGGCTGGCCGACGACCGCCTCGGCGAGCCGGCTGGCGACTCGGCGATCGACCGCTTTCGCCAGGTGCTCACCGAGGATCCGGACAACAGCGAGGCGCGCGAGGGACTGACCGCGGTGGCCCGGCGCTACCTGGCGCTGACCGAAATCGCGCTCGAGGACGATCGCCTGGATCAGGCCGAGCAGATGATCGCGCGGATCGAAGCGCTGCGCCCGGCGCTGCCCGGGCTGGACCGGGCCAAGCGGCGCCTGGCCACCTATCGCGAGCAGAATCTGCGCAACCAGGTCTCGGATTCCGACCGCCAGCGGATCGACGAACTGATGCTGGCCGGGCGCTCGGCGATGGAAGCCAGTCAACTGATGAGCCCGCCCGGAGAATCCGCCTACGATCGGTTCAAGGCGGTGCTGAGAATCGACCCGAACCACGAGGGGGCCCGCGCGGGCCTGCGGGACGTGAGCGAGCGCCTGCTGGCCGCGGCCCGCTCCGATCTCAGCGGCGGCAACCTGGACCGCGCGCTGGCGTTCCACCGCGACGCCGGCCAGGTCGACCCGGACAACGAGAGCGTGCCCTTGCTGCGGCCCGGGCTGGCGGCGGCGGCCCGCGGCGCGGTGCGCGCGGCGATCGGCCGTGGCGACCTGTCCCGCGCCGAGGAACTGCTCAAAACCGCGGTCGAGCTGGATCCGACCGACCCGGATGCGGCCAAAGTTCAGCTCGAATTCAACATCGCCCGCGATATCGCCACCGACGGCTGAACCGGGCCGAACGGACCGGTCGCTCGGGCAGACGCCCACCCATTGACTGGCCACCAGGCTCTGCTAGCCTCAAGTCGGAAGACGGGGTCGGACCTGACCCCTTTCCGGACGGTTCTTGGTTCGGATTGTCATTTTCAGGAGATTCAAAAACATGCATACCGTGAGCCGGTTTGCGGTGATGGCGCTTGTCCTCGGCGTGTCCCCGGTGGCCGCCGGTCAGGATCTGGAAGGTACCTTCGCGATCTCGTTCGAGTTCCGGGCGATGACCGAAGAGGCCCAGGAGGACGCCGACGGAGTCTGGCTGCGCAAGGCGGAATACCACCGAACCGCGACGATGACCTGCCCGGTCTTCACGAGCGGTGAGGACATGTACTCGCAGCTGAGCCTGCTGCTGCCGGGAAACACCACCGGGATGCCCGCGGAAGGCAGGTTCGAGACCTGGTACTCCGAGAACTGCGCCGGCGAAATGACCGTGGACGAGCGAGTCACGCTCTCCAAAGGCGCCACCACCATCGTTCGCGAGCGGATCCACGGCACGCGTGCGCTCTCCGATGTCGACGCCAACATCACCGCGGAAACGGATCTCGATACGATGCAGACGCGCTATGCAATCGTGCCGGCGCAGGCGAGTGGGTTCGCGCGCGAATCCGACGACGGACGCACCAGCACGGGCCCGATCGCCGCGACCCCCGAAGGTCAGGTCGTCGCCGGCCCGTTCGCGGGACCGGTCCAGAGCGGCAGCTATGCCCGCAAGCTCAAGGGCGGCCAATACGACATCCAGTGGACCTTCACTCGCAACGGTTGACCAGCTCGGTGAGGATGTCGGTGAGCGCGCGCCTGGCGGCGGCGAACGAGAAATGGGCCTCGACGTTGGCCAGCGCGGCGCGTGACAGGCGCTCCCACAGCTCGCGGTCGGTGTAGGCCTCGACGACCGCGTCGGCGAATGCCTCCGGGGTGTCTCCGATCAGCACGTCCACCCCCGGTTCGGCGTTCATGCCCTCGATCGCCGGGGTGGTCGCGACCACCGGCTGGCCGTAGCTCATGCTCATGTTGACCTTGCCCTTGACCCCGGCGCCGTAGCGCAGCGGCGCGATCGCCAGCCGGCAGCCGTCGAGGTAGGGCTCGAGGTCCGGCACGTAGCCCAGGAACTCGACCGCCTCGCCGGCCAGCCGCCGCACTTCCGGGGTGGCGCGGCTGCCGACGATCTTGAGCTGGATCCGGGGCAGCCGCGCCCGCACCAGCGGCAGAACCTCATTGACGAAGTAGACCACCGCGTCGACGTTGGGCGGGTGCTGGAAGCCGCCGACGAACAGCAGGTGCTCGCGCTCGTCGAAGCCCCGGCGGCAGCCATGGACCTCGTGGATGTTCGACAGCACCCGAACCTCGAGCTCGGGCGCCTCGCGCGCCAGGACCACTTGTTCCAGCGGGCTGACCACCAGGGTCAGGTCGCAGCGCCTGGCCACGTCCAGCTCGCGCGCGCGGGTCTGGCGCGCGGTTTCGGTCAGGCGTTCGTCGCCCTCCAGCTCGGCCAGCCGCTGCTCGCGCAGGAAGTGCAGGTCCACCGTGTCGAAAATCAGCGGCGCCCGCGGGCAGTAGCGGCGGATCATCTCCAGGTAGTTGCGCGCGACGTAGTGGCGGCTGACCAGCGCCAGGTCGACGTAGCGCCCGTGCTCTTCGAGGTAGTTCTGGGGCAGGCTCACCCAGGGGTGGTACAGCACCTCGATCCCGCGCTGCTGCAGGTCCTCGGTGTAGCCTTCCAGGTAGGCGCGGTTGTCGGCCAGGAAGCGCACGTGATAGCCGGACTCCTGGAACAACCGCATCAGGTTGACCATCCGCAGCGAGCCGGAGTCCTGATCCGGGGTCGGGGTGCAGGCGTCGATGATCAGCACGCTGCGGGCGAGTCGGTGGCGGCGCGCTCGGTCGATCGCGGTGCCGGGTGCGGGCTGGGCGGCCAGCTCGGCTTCCCATTTGGCGCGGAACTTTTGCTGGTTGACCACCTGGTAGCGCTTGACACCGCTTGAGGTATCGGTGCCCGAGGTCACGCCCTCGAAGTGGGTGACCGCGGCGGCTGGCTGGTAGTAGACGCGGTAGCCGGCCCGGCGCACCTGGAACGCCAGATCGGTGTCCTCGTAGTAAGCCGGCGCAAAGTGCTCGTCGAACCCGCCCAGCTCCGCGAACAGCGCCGCACGCAGCATGATGCAGGCGCCCGAGCAGTAGTCGACCTCGCGCACGAAGTTGTAGGCCGGGTCGGCCGGATCGGCGAAGCGCCCGTAGTTCCAGCCCGAGGCGTCGGCGAACACGATTCCGCCGGCCTCCTGCAGGCGTCCGTCCGGATACACCAGCTTGGCGCCGACCAGACCCGCGTCCGGCCGCCTCTCGAACGTCCCGGCGAGCCGGTCCAGCCAGCCGTCGGCGACCGCGGTGTCGTTGTTCAGAAACACCAGGTACTCGCCGCGGGCGGCCGCGGCGCCGCGATTGCAGGTCCTGACGAAGCCCTGGTTGGCCTCGTTGCGCAGCACCGTCAGGCCCTCGCAGCGTCCGAGTTCGGCTTCGGTCTCGTCGTCCGAGGCATCGTCGACGACGATCACCTCGAACGCGGTTTCGACTCGCGCGTCCGCGATCGAGTGGAGGCACGCGGCGGTGTGCCGGTAGTGGTTGTAGGCCGGGATCACGATCGAGACCACGGGCTGCTCGGGACGCGCCAGGCTGACCGGCTGCGGCCGTTTCGCAAGCTCCGGCACCGGCGGCGGGGCGACCGGCTGGCGGGAGCGGAATTCCTGGCGGATCCGGTCCACGGTACCGGAGACCCCGCGCACCCTGAGGCTCGATCTCGTGCGCTGCGCCAGCGTCGCGGCGCGCCGCGACTGGAAGTCGAACGCGTCCCGGAAGCCCCGCGCGCGGCGCGCCAGGTGCCGCAGCGGGCGGGTCAGGCGCCAGCTCCGGCTGCCCAGCACCACTTCCAGCCGCTCGGCGAGCACGTTCAGGTGCGCGATCGTCGCCTGCATGTCGGCGATGCGCTGGTCCCGCTGGATCAGCTCCTGGTCCAGGTGCAGCGCCCAGCGGGTGCGCTCGTCGAACTCGGCCTGGAGGCCCTCGAACCGTTCCAGCGCCTGGTCCAGGTCCTGCTTCAGGCTCAGCGCCCAGCCGGTGCGTTCCTCGAGCCGGGCGCCGAGGCGCTCGGCCCACTCGGCCCGCCGCTCGAGTTCGCGCTGCTGCTCGCGCTCGGTCTCGCTGAGCCGCGCCCGGTCGCGCTCGAGCTCGAAGCGCTCGCGGGCCGCGGCCGCCAGCGCCATCGCGGCCGGTGACGCGCGCCCGATCGGGTATCTGAGCGCGGGCTGCGGCGCCAGCGGCAGGACCTCGCTGTAACGCGCCGCCATCCCGGTCAGGTCGCCGCCGTCCAGGCGGGTGTTCGCCGCGACTTCGGCGATCCGGGCCGGATCGCGCGCGAGGCGCTCGATGCATGCGGCCACGTCGTCCGGATCCGGGGCCGCCAGCCAGCCGTCGCGCCCGTCCTCGATCCGCTCGGGAAACGCCCCGACCGAGGTCGCCAGCACCGGTATGCCGAGCGCGCGCATCTCGCTCAGGGTGTAGCCGTAGGTCTCCGACACCGTGGACAAGAGCAGCGCCAGGTGCGGTTTCAGCGCGGCGATCAGCGCCGGCAGCCGCTCGCGGTCGTAATCGACCACGACGTGGACCCCGCCGATCCCGAAAAAGTCCTCCGCGTCCTTGCCGGCGCCGAGCAGGTAGATCTCGGCCGAGCCGAGGATTCGGGAAAGCAGCGCCTCGAGCAGGCCCTTGCCCTTGCCGGCGCTGAGCCGCCCCGGCACGACCAGCCGCAGGCGCTCGCCTGGCGCCGGCGGGCGGTAGGCGTAATCGTGCTCCGGAAAGGCGCGGAAGCCGTGCGCGACACGAGCGACCTCGAGCGCGGCGAATCCGGGGTCCAGCCGCGCCAGATTGCGGACGACCGAGGCGCTCGGGGCGACGCAGCGCACCCCCTCGCGGCCGAGCGCATCGAGATACTCAGCCCGCAGCGCCAGCCAGTCGGCCGCGCTGCGGTCGGTAAACCGATGGTCGCGATCGGCGGCCAACGCTCGTTCGAGGTGATCGCGCGAGAATGAACCGGTCTCGGTCTCGAAGCATACCTTGAGCAGCGGCCAGGCCGGGTAGTAGTCGTGCCAGACGACCAGGGTCGGCAGCCCGGTCTGGAGCGCGTCCAGCGAATGCCCGATCAGCGACGAAACGGCGACCGCGTCGACCGTGTGGCGTTCGATGATTCCCGACAGCACCTCGCGGTAGAACGGATCCCCGATCGCGGTGGAGTCGATCGGATCCGGCAGCGGCCACTCCGCGAGCGGGGGGTCGTCGAGGTCGGCGTACAAGCGAAGCTCCTGGCCGTGGCGGTGGCTGCCCGGGTTGCTCCAGGCGATCAGGAACAGGTGGTGGCGATCGCGCTGGGCGGCGGCGACGTCGCGCACCC